>REEA01000124.1 GCA_007695305.1 Bacteroidia bacterium | reverse complement strand
TTGGATTCTTGCATTATATCCACATGGAAAAACCGCTAACTTTGCAGGGGTTATGGACAAACAAACTACGCTCGCCGCGGTCATTAAAACGGATCCTTATCTTGGTGATATGGTTGTGCCTTGTTTGTGTCGCAGGGAGCAAAAAGGCTTCCTGACGGTTTCCGGTCGTCTCTCGGCCGAAAACCCGGAAACGTTAAACATGCCGGAACATTTTATCGTTGATTTGCATAAGCTTAGCCTCAGCCTGGAACCTGCCAATATCGCCGGAAGATTCTCCAAAAAGACAGTCTCAAAAGATGATTTTTTTCGAAATGCAGAAAAACGATTAACCGAGCATGTTTTAATGCCTTTTGTATGGCGGCAAACCGACCGCTTGCTCATGCTGCTCAAAAAACACAATATCAATATTTATGATGGAAGGGATTCATGGCCAAATCTCTATGAATCTCACCTGAAACAGGTGGCCGATGATGTACCGGATACTTGCCTGCATTTTAGCCGCACAGCCTCTGGAATAACCTATACCATAAATATTAACGATGAAAACCGGTTGTTGAACTTGCAGGCTCCCGGAACACTATTGCTCAGCTTACAACCTTGTTATCTGATGCAAGGCAGTCTGATTTGGCGTTTTCCCAATAATATTAGCGGTAAACTGTTTAAACCATTCATTAAGAAAAAAGAGATTCATATCCCTAAACACTTTGAAAAGGAATACTTTACAGGCTTTGTTAAAAAAATGGCCAACCGGGTAGATGTTCAGGCTGAAGGTTTTGATGTTGTGGATGTCCCTGTTGATCCCGGCGCCGTTCTCGCCATCGAACAGGATATTCAGGGAAAATATGGCTTCCTGTTGCGTTTTGATTATGGCGGGAGGCAGGTGATCGCCAACAATAACCAGTTGACATTTACAGCATTGGAGATCAATGAAAACCATTTTGTTTTCAAGCGGTTTCGTCGCGACATGGTTTTTGAGGAGAAAATGGCCCGGAAACTACTGTCATTTGATGTTGAACAGTTTGGCGCGTTTTATCGAATGACCATACCGGCAAACAATGAAGCCGGCTTTTTGGATTATGTGGTGGAAAACAGGTACAGGTTAGAAAAAGCCGGATTCCAAATTGAACATACGGAAGAGGAAAGATATATACTGGAGAAACCGAGGGTTGTTCTGAATAATCATCATTATTCTGATTGGTTTGATTTGAATATTGTTATCCATATTGGAGATGCAGAAATCGCGTTCAAGGATCTTAAGGATCACATTATTAATGAGGAACGGTGGTATGTCCTGCCCACCGGTGAGCGGTTTCTGATACCTGAAGAATGGTTTGAACGGTATAAAGGATTGGTTTTTCATGGAAGAGACCACAAAGGATCATGGCGTGTCCCTAAACATCATTTCCCGGTTTTGGAGGATTTTGACCTTCCCGAAGTGAAACGGATGAGACACATCATGGATGAAGAAACAGCATTTGCTGCGCCCAAAGTAAATGATGTGACCTTGCGTCCGTACCAGGTAACCGGATATTCATGGTTGCAGAAGCTTGCCCGTGAAGGGTTTGGAGGAATTCTTGCCGACGACATGGGTCTTGGGAAAACATTGCAGGTTATTGCCATGCTTTCTTCTGTTTATTCTCCCAACCAACAACATAAAACATTACATGAACCCCGAAAAGCAGCCAAATCCGATGTCAAAGCCGGTGTTCAACTGGGTTTATTTGATGAACCCGATTCAATATCCGGACAAACTTATCCCGAAAGTGAGAAGAAGTCAGAAGAGCCTCCTGATAGCAGAAAGCAACCGTCATTAATCGTTGTACCGGCATCCGTTTTGCACAACTGGCTGAACGAGTTAAAGCGGTTTGCCCCATGGCTGCATGTGTGTACGTATGCCGGTGCTGAACGGTCGCTGGCTTCATCCTTGAGCGGACATTTGATGCTTACCACATACGGCACGTTGCGCAATGATGTGGAGTCACTCAAGGAGATACTGTTCACTTGTATAATTCTGGATGAAAGCCAGAATATAAGGAACCAAAACTCCAAAACGGCACGCGCAGCATTTGCCCTAAAAGGACTTCACAAGTTTGCACTTACAGGAACGCCTGTTGAAAATAAGCTTAGCGATATATGGTCGCAGATGCATTTTGTAAACCCCGGTCTTTTAGGTTCAATCAGAAGCTTTCAGCAACAATATGGGCTGGCGCTGGAGCATGACCCCTCTGCACCGGAAGCAATTCAGCTGTGGAAATTGTTGCGTCCTTTTATTTTGCGGCGTACCAAAGATCAGGTGGCCAGAGAATTGCCTGCCCTTACGGAATCTGTCATATACTGTGAGATGACTGATGAGCAGGGGTCTGTTTATGAAAGAGAAAAGTCACGTTTCCGAAACCATCTCCTTCAGGGTATTTCTGATATGGATATCTTGAAAACCAGGCAGATCATGTTGCTTAAGGCACTGACCAAGTTGCGGCAAATTGCCAATCACCCCCGGCTTGTCGACATAAACCTGGATATGCAAAGCGGAAAGTTCCGGGCCATCACCGAAAACCTGGAAACGCTGCTTGAGGAAAACCATAAAGTGTTGGTATTTTCTTCTTTTGTCACCCATCTGGAGCTCCTGGAGACCTGGCTAAAAAAAGCCGGTGTAAAATATGCAAAACTGACAGGCTCCACGGTCAAAAGAGAAGAAGTTATCAAAATGTTCAAAAAAGATGATGTGCCGGTTTTTCTGATATCCCTCAAAGCGGGTGGGGTAGGGCTCAACCTTACCGAAGCCAGCTATGTGTTCATGCTCGACCCATGGTGGAACCCTGCAGCGGAGATGCAGGCTATACACCGTGCACACCGTATTGGCCAGGACAAAAAAGTGTTTGTTTACCGCTTTATCAGCAAAGATACAGTGGAGGAAAAGATCATCAGATTGCAGAACAAAAAGGCCAGACTGGCAGAAAACCTGATCCGCAAAGAATCTTTTGTTGCCGGAATGACTGCTGAAGAACTCAGCGAATTGCTGCAATAGGAGATGTGATTGCAGGAATTATGTTTCTTGCTATTTCAGTGGAGATGAGGAATCGTGTAAAAATATCTGATTAGATTCTTACATTTGAAAAATTTTTCCCGCCAGTGGGTTTGGAAAAAAACGCAAACATCAATTAATCCCTCCTCCGGATGAATCATGATTATCAGTTCAGATCAAGCGGCATTTTGCCCGGAGCGCAAATGCTGTTTGTGGCCTTTGGAGCCTTGGTCCTGGTGCCATTGTTAACCGGCTTGAACCCCAATGTCGCACTGTTCACAGCCGGCGCCGGCACTTTGCTGTTTCAGCTGATTACTAAGGGGAAAGTGCCGGTGTTTCTGGCCAGTTCCTTTGCCTTCATTGCACCCATCATTTATGGTGTGTCCACCTGGGGCATTGCCGCTACCATGAGCGGTCTGATCGCTGCCGGTGTTTTCTACATGATGCTTTCTGTTTTGATTAGATGGAAAGGCAGCGGCTTTTTGCATAAAATTCTCCCGCCTGTGGTTACCGGCCCTGTTATCATGGTTATTGGCCTGGTGCTGGCACCGGTAGCCGTAAATATGGCCATGGGAAAAACCGGCGATGGCAGCACCGTGATTTTTCCCGAACACCATGCATTGATCGTTTCCATGATCACGCTGGCATGCACGGTAATGGTGATGATTCTGGGCCGGAACATATTCAGGCTCATCCCCATATTGATTGGCATCCTTGTGGGATATATCGTGGCCATCCCATTCGGCATGATTGATCTGACTGCCGTGGGTAATGCCGCCTGGTTAGCCGTGCCTGCTTTCACCCTTCCTGAGTGGAACTGGCAGGCCGTTGTCTTTATACTCCCCATTGCCATTGCACCGGCTATTGAGCATTTTGGCGATATTGTAGCAATCAGGTCGGTTACCGGTCAGGATTATTTTGAAGACCCCGGTGTTCACCGGACCATGCTGGGTGACGGCGTGGCAACGGCTATGGCAGGAATGCTTGGTGGCCCGCCAAATACAACCTATTCGGAAGTAACCGGCGCTGTTGCCGTATTAAAAATATATAATCCCGCTGTTATGACATGGGCGGCCATTGTGGCCATATTGACAGCCTTTATAGGTAAAACCGGGGCAGTGTTGCAAACAGTCCCTGCTCCGGTTATGGGTGGAATTATGTTGTTGCTCTTTGGCGCCATCATGGTGGTGGGCCTGAATACATTGATCAAAGCAGGAGACGACCTCAGCGACCCCAGACGCCTCACAATCGTTGCACTGGTATTGGTCTTTGGGATTGGTGGCATGTGTTTTTCATCCGGCGAATTTGCCATAGAAGGTATCGGACTTGCAGGCGTTACCGGAGTGATCCTCAACCTGATTTTACCGGGTAAAAACCAAAATATCCCGGAAAAATAAAAAGCCACCGTTTGTTGCTTTTGGCGTTGAACGCGGATTATCGCGGATGCTGGAAATAATCCGCGTTCATCTGCGAGCACCGCAGGCAATCCGTTTCATCCGCGTTCCATATAAAAAACCGGCAGCCCCAAAACCCGGGGCTGCCGGTCACCATCACTCATCACCCGTTTCTTTAACTATTTGCTGCCCAACGGGACTGCAACAAATATTCGCTGTTTTGTTTCCGGCTCTGCGGAAACCTTAAACCATTATCATTTTTACTTCACCAAAGCTTCGTATCTGCGGGCTACTTCATCCCAGTTCACAACATTCCAGAAGTTGCTCAGGTACTCAGGACGACGGTTCTGATACTTCAGATAATATGCATGCTCCCATACGTCAACACCAAGGATGGGTGTTCCTTGTACTTCTGCAACATCCATTAGCGGATTGTCCTGGTTCGGTGTACTGGTTACGTGCAGGTCGCCATCGGCATCCACGATCAGCCATGCCCAACCACTTCCAAAACGGGTGGCTCCGGCACGGTTAAACTCTTCCTGGAAATCTTCAAAGGAAGTAAAACGCTTTTCAATGGCCGCAAGCAATTCTCCTGTTGGTTTTCCACCTCCGTTGGGACCCATGATATTCCAAAACAAATCATGATTCCAGTGTCCACCACCGTTGTTGCGAACAGCCATGGGATACTTGCTCATGTTTTTGAAAATTTCTTCAAGGGTCATGTCAGCCATTTCAGTACCTTCAATGGCATTATTCAGGTTGTTTACATAAGCCTGATGATGTTTGCCATGGTGAATTTCCATGGTGCGCTCATCGATATAAGGCTCCAACGCATTGTGTGCGTAAGGCAAATCTGCCAATACATGTTTTCCACTGTTTGTCATAGTTGTTTCTCCTTTATTATTTGTGTTTGTTTCTGTTTGCTCGGGTGCCGACTGGCATCCTGCAAATGTTGCTGCAAGCAGAATTACAATTGCTGAACGAATCATCTTGTTCATGGTAATCAGTGTTTTTGGGTTGAGAGTTACTTTAATTTGGTCTACGTCTAGATAACAAGGCAGTTTTCATTTTGTTCAAAAAGTTGTTTTTCTCCTAAATAGTTTTTCGTTAACTGCTTTACATATCATAACCACATCTAATATTTCTTTCACCTCTAAGCACGTTTTTAGTGCAGCGGCCTTTGCGTGGAGCCATTTTTATTCCACGCAGAGGCCGCAAAAGGATAACACGCAAAAAGCGCAAAGCCTATAAATTATTGACTACACGATGAATACTATCTTTCAGCGTTTTTGAATTAAAATTTATCAACAAACCAAGTTTTAGGCCGGACAGCTTGAGATATGTCAGCAATTGTGCAAAGTGCACTGGTGCTAATAATTCAATCGCTTTAATTTCAATAATTAGCTTGTTATTTACAAGTAAGTCAATTCTATACCCAACTTCTTGTTTTACTGCTTTGTAAACAAAAGGCATGGCAACTTGCTGTCTAACAGAAAAACCCAGCTCTCTTAGTTCATAAGCCAATGCATTTTCATATGCTGACTCCAGCAACCCCGGACCAACTCTTCTATGGATATCTATAGCTGCGCCGATTGCTTTAAAGGATAATTCATTTTCGGTCATTGCCTGTGTAATTTAGGTTAACAAAGATCATTCTCTAAAAAAGTTAAAGAAATATCATACAATTAGTATTTGAAACTTTATATTGAATTTTAAAAATCAGATAATCATAGGTTTAAAATATTAAAACAAGTAAAGGACTTCCGATCAAAGGCCACAAACCTATTCCCAAAACATACTTATTTGGTTATTTCCTTTGCGCCTTTTGCGTGTTAGCCTTTTGCGGCCTTTGCGTGGAATATTAAATGTGTAAATGTGTAAAGGTATAAAGGTCAAAATGTTAAAGACGGCTTATAACTTCCGCTTGTTCTATTGCTCTTTTACCCTCTGCTTATTCCACCGCAACATACAGTCTGATCCGCTCCCAAATGGAATCATTCAACAGGTATGACCTTTTGATTTCTTCCGGAGTGGCAAAAGGCCCGTGTTGCCTTCTCATGTTCAAAATGGCACTTGCTGTATTCCTGTCGATGTAAGGATGCCTCACCAAATCTCCGAATTCTGCCTCATTAAGATTAATTCTCCGGATGTGCATGCTGTCGGTCACCAAATATTCGCGGATTTGCTCAAACCGGGTACTGTCCATCCCGAAAACTTCCAGCAATTGACTTACATCATGATAGCCTCCAAGTCTTTCCCGGTACTGAATAATGCGGCGGCTGAAAGCAGGACCGATTCCCCTTACCCGAATGAGTTCCAGGCTGTCGGCGGTATTGATGTTGATGATAAGCGGTTCGGCCGGTGGACGAATTCCGCTGATATCCCGCTCAGGTGACTTGTGAGCCGCAACATCTGCGATTAAACCGGAGTCGCTTCCCGGCCCGGAGGAATGTCTCCTTGTTGGCCTTTCTCCCGGGCTGCTTGCAACGGGCCGCTCAGGCAGCAATATATAGCTGGCCAGTTGTTCGTAAGTCAGATCATCCATTAAATACATCCGTTGCAAATCTTCCTTGTACGTGAAACTGCCACCCGCCGAAAGGAAATTTCCGACACTCCTTGCAAGCCGCGTTGAAACACCCATCCTTTCCCAGTCTTCTTGTTCAATCACATTGGGATCAAAAGGGAATGGAGTCAGCTCCGGAGTCGCCAGGCGGTGGGCGTATGCTGCGCTTCCGGATTGTCTTGCTTCACGCCTCCGGCTTTCTGCCTCCTCTTCCAAACGGGACAATTCTTCCCGGAAAAGATCCACCTCTCTGATAAACCACTCATGGTCAATGGCTTGGTGGCGTACGTTCTTGCCCAATAAACCGGCAAACAACGGCACAACGGCCAGTAGTATCAACATTACAATGATACCTGCACGCTGTCGACGGCTAAAATAAAACCAGTCTTTAACAGGATTATTATACATATTATACAGATAAAAAAACCCATAAAAATACATATAATTCAAATAAAAACAAAAAGATAAAAGGTTTTTGATTTTCTGGCGGTAAAAAAAAACGCTTCTTGTTAATTTTTGACCATTATTTTTTATTTTTGGCCTTTTATTATGAACGGCTGTATGGAAGCAGTCGTTCGATACCAAAACAACGTGTTTGCTTATGGCTTTAGAAAAGGATGGCCGTGATGGCTTTACCAGCCGCTTTGGGATCATCTGTGCGGCAGCAGGGTCTGCAATCGGGCTGGGTAATATTTGGCGTTTTCCCTATGTCGTTGGAGAGAGTGGGGGAGGCGCTTTTTTGTTGGTATACCTGGGATTTATCCTGCTGCTCGGCATCCCGGTAATGCTCTCCGAGTTTGTTATCGGACGCAGGGGGCAGCGAAACGCATTGGGGTCATTCAAACGACTTGCCCCCGGAAAACCCTGGTACCTCGTTGGGGTCATGGGCATCGTAGCCGCGTTTATGATCCTTGCTTTTTACAGTACCATCGCCGGATGGACGCTGGAATATGTTGTCAAATCACTCACCAATTCCTTCGCCGATAAAGATGCATCCGAAATAAACAGGCTTTTTGTCTCTTTCCACACCCAGGCCTTTTGGCCACTGTTCTGGCAAATCATTTTTATGGGAATGACAGCCTGGATCATTCTCTCAGGTGTGCAAAAAGGGATTGAACGCTATGCAAAAATACTGATGCCATTCCTGATCCTGCTTCTCATCATCATGGCTATCCGCTCTGTCACACTTCCGGGAGCCGGACAGGGTTTGTCATTCCTGTTTCGTCCCGACTTTTCCGCTTTGAATTCAAGGGTGATGCTGGCAGCATTGGGGCAGGCTTTCTTCTCTCTCAGTATCGGGATGGGCGCCCTAATAACCTATGGATCATACATTCAAAAACAAAATAACCTGGGAAATATCTCTGTTGAAGTATCCCTCGCAGACACTCTTATTGCCCTGCTGGCAGGTGTTGCCATTTTTCCCGCTGTTTTTGCCTTTGGCCTTGATCCGGCTGACGGTCCCGGCCTGATATTTACCGTTCTCCCAAATATTTTCCAACAAATGCCCGGTGGTTATTTCTTTGCCATCATCTTTTTCGTCCTGCTAAGCATCGCCGCACTTACCTCTTCCATCAGCATCCTTGAAGTAGTTGTGGCCTATCTTACTGAAGAATTGAATATGACACGCCGAAAAGCTACAATCATGGCATCCATTGCAGCTACTTTTGTGGGGGTGTTTTGCACCTTGTCCTTTGGCGCGCTGGGCAATATCAGCATCGGAGGACTGTCCATATTCGGTCTGCTTGACTTTACAGCATCCAACCTGCTGCTGCCACTGGGTGGGTTGCTCATCGTGGTTTTTGTGGGATGGTACATGAAACGCTCCGATGTAAAAGATGAGATATCCAACAGTGGATCATTGAAAGCACGGTTTTTTGACGCCCTCATGTTCATTCTGAAATTTGTTGCCCCGGTGGCCATCGCCATCGTTTTGTTTGATAGTTTAGGAATCATCTAAATCAATTATTGAAATGACAGAATTACAGGATAAAGCAGTTGTACTGGCTGAAGAAGCGAATGATACGCTGGGTTCAGCATTTCTGGATGGCCTCAACCATATCATCTCATTGTATAACGAGTACGTGGGCGGTTACCTGCTATTGATACTACTGGTTCCTGCCGGTATATTTTTCGCCTTCAAGTTCAGGTTTTTGCATGTCCGAAAGTTTTGGCACTCCTTTGCCATACTGGCCGGCCGCTACACCAAAAAAGGCGAATCAGGCGACGTTAACCACTTCAAGGCGCTTACCACGGCCCTCTCGGCAACGGTTGGAACCGGAAATATCGTGGGTGTTGCACTGGCAATATACTGGGGTGGCCCGGGCGCCATATTCTGGATGTGGGTAACCGGATTCTTCGGTATGATGCTGAAGATGGTTGAGTGTACACTCGGACTGAAATACCGCCGGTTTAACCCCGACGGTACCGTGTCGGGTGGGCCCATGTATTACATGGAACACGGCCTCAAAGACAAGCTGGGCAAACATGCCAAAACATTGGCTGTCATATTTGCTGCGGCGGCAGTGCTTTGCTCCATGGGAACAGGAAACATGGCACAAAGCAACTCCATGACCGACATCCTCAACTCTACATATGCCATCCCCCATTGGATCAGCGGCCTGATCATCACCTGCCTTGTTTTGCTCATTGTGGTTGGGGGGCTTAAACGGATAGCTGAAGTGACATCGCGACTGGTCCCCTTTATGGCGGTGGTCTATTTCCTGGCTGCAATGCTGGTGGTGATCCTAAACATCGAAAACCTGATCCCCTCCTTGGCTTTGATTGTCAGTGATGCATTTACCGGAACAGCTGCCGCCGGCGGATTTGCCGGTTCAGCCTTTATCCTGACACTGACAATGGGTGTGAGACGGGGCCTCTTCTCCAACGAAGCAGGACAGGGCTCGGCAGCCATGGCACATGCAGCCGCCAAAACCCAATACCCCATGCGCGAAGGACTGGTAGCCAGCCTGGAACCATTCATCGACACCCTCTTTATCTGTACCCTCACGGCCATCGTCATCGTCATGACAGGCGCATGGTCACACGATAATGCAGAAGCAGGCGTCTCCCTCACCGTTCTGGCATTCGAGCTCGGCCTCAACAAGATTAACCTGGGATTCCTCGCCTCCCATATCATCGCCGTGGGCCTCATGTTGTTCGCTTTTTCAACAATCATATCATGGTCCTATTACGGCTCAAGAGCAGCACAGTATATGTTTGGATTCAAAGCCATCAAAAAATACTATTACGTGTATGCCGTGTTCGTTTTCCTCGGATCTATCTGGGGCCTCGAACTGGTATGGAACTTTGTGGATATGGTGATCACATTCATGACCATCCCGAACCTTATCGCCATATTGCTATTAACCCCGGTGATGAACAGGGAAATCAAAAATTACTTTAACATGCCCGATTACAAACAGCGGAGCTAAGCATTGTTTGTTACATGTTATCAGGGCGCGTAGGTCAACTGCTTATGCTTGAAACAATATATCTGCAGGAATTCAGTTATTTTTGCAGTTTAAATAAGCAGCAGTGGTCGCATTCATTCTCTTTTTATTGATGTTTTTTTTGAATCCCTCATCCGGGGATGAGCGCACACCCATCGACTGGGAGGCCGGGTCTGTGGAATTTGACCGCCGCCTCGGAGATGACGTGCGACGGCTGATCAATGATGTGGTGTTTACCCACGAAGATACCAGGATGTATTGCGACAGCGCATACCTCTACTCCGAAGCCAATAATCTCAGGGCCTTCAGCAATATCGTCATCAAAGTAAGTGACACGGTAACCATATATGGTGACCGGCTTTTCTATGATGGCAACAGGCGATGGGCCGAACTGACAGGAAACGTGCGTATGGTGGACCCGCAAATGACCCTCTATACCGAATACCTGGAATACGACCTGAACAAAAACACAGCCAATTACATCGACGGCGGCAGGATCATTGACGCAGAAAATGAACTGACAAGCAAATGGGGATTCTACTATGCCGATATAAAAGAGTTTTTTTTCCGCGACAACGTGGTACTGGTCAACCCGGAATACGTGATGGAAACCGATACAATGATGTATAACACGGCTACCGAAATCGCATACTTCTTCGGACCTACCACCATCGTAAGCGACGAAAACACCATCTTTTGCCGAAACGGGTGGTACGATACACGCAACGACATTGCCCGCTTCAGCCGCGACGCCTTCTTTACCAACCAGAAACAGTCAATGACCGGTGACTCCGTGTTTTACGACAGAAACAGAAACTACGGCAGGGCAGTCAATAACGTACTCATCCGCGACAGCGTAGAAAATGTGATCATTACCGGCCATTTTGCCGAACACTTTGAAGACCTGGGCTTATCGGTGATCACCAGGCAGGCCGTTATGACAATGATCGCCGACAATGACAGCCTCTTCCTCCACGCCGACACATTAAAATCTGTATTTCATGCAGAAACCGATGAACGTGAATTGTTCGCCTACCACCGGGCCCGATTCTACCGATCAGACCTTCAGGGACTTTCCGACTCCATCGTGTACCGTTTGACCGACTCCATCATCGCTATGTATCATGAGCCCGTTTTATGGTCTGATATGTATCAGCTCACCGCGCGCCGTATCGAGGTAAAAACTACCGAAAACGAGGTTGAATGGGTGCAACTCCATGATGCCGCCTTCATCATCTCACAGGAAGACACACTGGGATTTAACCAAATGAAAGGAAGAACCATGCACGGCCATTTTCGCGACAACGCACTGTGGCGAGTGGATGTGGATGGCAACGGAGAAACCATTTTCTTTATCCGGGAAAATGAAGGAGATTTGGTAGGCATCAATAAAGCGGTTTCTTCTAACATCATTATTTTTGTGGATGGCGCTGAAGTAACAGGTATTCAGTTTGTCAGACAGCCTGAAGCCGTGCTGTTCCCACCCGAAGACCTGTCCGAAGAAGATCGCTTGCTCAGAAACTTTCAATGGTTAGATCACCGAAGACCCAAAGGCAAATTTGATATTTTTGAATGGAGATAAAACGCGCTTCAATGGCCTTGCCGGCAAACAATACAGCCCTGAAAACGTTACCTTGTCAGATTCCGGCATTTGGAGTCTGTAATCGTTGATAATCAGTTAACCCAATGGTAAAATTCCACAGACATATTCTTTCCAACGGTTTGCGCGTGCTGGTGCACCGTGATGAAACAACCCCTTTGGCTGCAGTAAATATATTGTATGATGTGGGTGCACGTGACGAACATCCCGAAAGAACCGGCTTTGCCCACCTTTTTGAACACCTGATGTTCGAAGGTTCTGCCAATGTGCCCAGGTTTGATTATGAATTACAGCATGCCGGTGGAGAAAACAACGCTTTCACCACCAACGACATCACCAATTACTACCTGAGTCTCCCCGCTCAAAACCTGGAAACGGCATTCTGGCTCGAATCGGACCGGATGCTGGCACTGGCCTTTTCATCAGAAAAACTGCTGACACAGCAAAATGTTGTCACAGAAGAATACAGGCAGTCATATCTGAATCAGCCCTATGGAGATGCATGGCTGCTCATGCGGCCTCTTGCCTATGATGTTCACCCTTACCGCTGGGCTACCATCGGAAAGGATATCAGCCACATTCGTGATGCCACCCTGCAGGATGTCAAAGACTTTTTTCACACCTATTACCATCCGGCAAATGCCATCCTTACCGTAACCGGAAATGTGGAGGAAAGCCGGGTGTTTGAACTCGCGGAAAAATGGTTCGGTGATATCCCGCCGGGACCTCTCAATATCAGAAAACTGCCCCCGGAACCGCTGCAAAAGAAAGAAAAACGGCTGTCGGCGAAACGAGATGTTCCGCAGCACCAAATTTACATGACCTTCCACATGTGCGCCCGGAATCACCCCGACTTTCACACTGCCGACCTGATCAGCGACATGCTCGCAAACGGCGAATCATCACGTTTGCCTGCCAGACTTTTGCACGATCAGAAAGTATTCAGTGAAGTAAACGCATACGTGACAGGCAACCTCGACCCCGGCTTGCTCGTCATCGCCGGGAAACCACACCTCGAAACCGATCCGGCAGAAGCTGAAGATATGCTGTGGAAAGAAGCATACGACCTGGTCGCAAATGCCGTGACAGAAAGAGAGCTCCAAAAAGTGAAAAACAGGGTGGAAGCCTCGCAAACATACTCGGAAAGCAACGTCATGGCAAAAGCCATGAATCTGGCCTATTATGAACTGCAAGGCGATGCCGGATTGTACAACAAACAAATTGAAAACTATCAGCGCGTGAAAGCTGAAGATATTCAGAGAGTCGCCGGAGAAATATTCCGGCGCGATAACCTCTCGGTGCTGCATTATGGCAACTCCGGAACCGTTAAATAATTTTCCGGAAATAAGACATCATCAAAAAAAACAATCATAAACGGCCAATACTAAAAATTATGCCAGACCGTACACAACCACCAAGCAGGCAATTGATTGCGGGCATACCATACATCAAACCACTCGGCGCAAAACTCGGGAATGGCCTGCCGGTTTATTTCCTCGAAGGAGGTACAGAAGAATTTGTCAAGATTGACCTGGTGTTTTTCGCAGGCAGCTTTTTTCAAAATAAACCCCTGGTGTCTTTTGCCACAACCAGGCTGCTGCGATCCGGTACCAGTGCAAAAAGCCGGCTGGAGATCAACGAACTGCTTGATTATTACAGTGCACATCTGCAACTGGATGCCCAGAAAGACATTGTGTCGGTCTCTATGTATGTGCTGAATAAACACCTGGAACCTACACTGGCCTTGCTGGCCATGATTCTTCAAGATCCGGTTTTTCCTGAAGATGAGATGCGTACGTTTCTGAAGAATCAGCAACAAATACACATCATCAACCAAAAAAAGGTGGACCATCTGGCCAGGACATATTTTGGCGAACTGGTTTACGGCGAACAACATCCGTACGGGTACCGGCTTAAGCCTGAGAACTTTGATATGGTTGAGCGTGAAGACCTCCTGGCTTTTCACCAACGGTGGTTCACTGCCGGTAATGCTTTCTGTATCGTATCCGGCCGTTTGCCTGCAAAAATGGAAAAGATGATTGCCACTCACCTGGGGAACCTGAGCGCTCATCCAATTGAAACAGCCAAACCACCACAATTTCAAATGCTGACTTCCGGCAGCCGCAAGGTGAAGCTGGAAATGCCCGAAGCGCTGCAATCTGCCATTCGAATCGGCAAACAACTATTTAACCGGACACATCCCGCCTTCCATCGCTTTAAAATTGCAAACGCCTTGCTGGGTGGCTATTTTGGATCAAGACTGATGCAAAATATCCGCCAGGAAAAAGGATATACCTACGGGATCACCTCCAACATCATTTCACTGGTGCGCAGCGGTTATTTTTTCATCGCCACACAGGTGGGCGCCGATGTTTCGGAAGCTGCCAGGGAAGAAATATACCGCGAACTGAAAAACCTGAGAGAAAAACCCGCAACCCCCGATGAAATGGAAAGCCTGAAAAACTATCTGTCCGGCAGCTTCCTGCGATCCTTTGACGGACCATTTTCCCAGGCTGAGCGGTTCAAGGAACTGCTGGTCTTTGGCCTCGACCACAGCCATTATGATGAATACCTGCAAACACTGAAAACCATTACACCGGAACTGATCATGGCCACCGCTGCCGACTACCTCAACGAAGACGGCATGATGGAAGTGGTCGCAGGCCGGCGAGACAGCTGACCCAAGCTGCCGCCGGCAATGTGGCCGGCCAATACACCGGCAGAATTTATGCCGGCCAATACCTGCAAGATGCCTATCTTTGTATGTGAAAGCCCTTATGACAAACAAACGAAGATGCTGGTTTTTGCGTTATATACAAAACAAACGAACATGTCTAAACCGGTAAAGCATATTTTTATCTTGCTGGCTGCGGCTCTCATTATACCGGTTTTTTTTGCCTGTAATGATGATGACGATCCCGAGCCCGAACCAACCATCACATATTTTGAGTGGTACGCCTCCGGTGAGGACGTGGCACCTCTGTTCAGAGCCTTCCCTATGAACTATGATTCCATATATATCAGATTCAGATCAAACGTGCCAAATATTTATGCCCCCGATGTGGTCAGATGGCGCATCTATATTGAAAAGTACAAAGATGGGTCTCCCACCATTGTAACCGGCAGCGATCAGCCAACATGGGGCGCAGAAATGGATAGGGATGATACACTCCATGACGGGATCATCAGCTTTCAAACAACAAATGCCGTTGAAAATGGAACTCCGCGCACCATCACAGGAATCTTTCGGGAGTTCCCCAGCGGAAACAGAATGATGCTGGAATATGTTTACGGTCACTGGGCAATCAGTCCACCCTCACCTGTCGGGGGATTTGGAAGCACGGCCGAAGGTGCTTACGGAAATAACAATATCCATGTGTTTACAAAAATCGGGAACGATAACGGGGAGGAGGAAAATGAATAGTGATGGTTTGAGCTCCTTGTGTATGCGTTTTGGTGTCATCATCTCCCTGCTGATACTGATGACAGCTAATCCCCTGTCATCCCAAAATAATATACATATTGAAAGTATCAGTATTGATGAACAAAATGAGGTGCGCATCAAATACTTCAAAGAAGGCGATTACACCATCGAGCGCTTTGATGTTGTCTATTATGAAACCATCGATCCCATTGATCCAAACCCAGAAACCATATCCATTATTGAATTCAGTCCCGATGAAGCAACCTTCCCAAACCCGGCTGCAGAAGCAAAAGTATTGCATTTGCGATTGGTAGCCTTTGATACAGATGACAACGCGATCATCGGCAGAGAACTCCATTCCACCATTTTTCTGGAAGACAATGCGGAACAGGTAGCAGAGGGATGCGACATTGGCGTAAGGCTCAACTGGATGAATTATGCAATTTACCCTTTTCCCCAGTTAAACTTCCCAAAACCTCTGCCCTTTCATACTGTTCAGGTATTGATTTTTGATATTGATGATGAAGGGCTCTCAGATCCGGAGATCATTGCCACCTTCGACCAATCCCTTTGGGACAGCCAGGAGATTATCTCTTTTGACAGGCCTCCCGGCACCTATGCTTTCCAGATCCGGTCGGTTGGTGAAAATGATTTATCGGCCACTTCCAATATCATTATGGTTAATATTGATGAATTCATTATTCCTGAATCAGTTGAAATCACCAAAGTGGATGTAATTGACAATCAGTTTATCCGTGTACACGTGCTGGCCGATGATTTTGGATTCGGGGAGTTTGAATATCGCTTGTACCGCAGCGATGATCCCGGCAACGAATTTCAGGAAATAACCGCGCAACTGCATGACAGTGAGCATTTTTATTTTGATGATGAGGATGTTCCCGGTCTGGACGACAATATGTGGTACTACTATGTAATGGTGGATATGGTGGAATGTCCCGGTGAATATGCATTGGAGTCGGAAACAATTTCTTCCCTGTTTCTGACCGCTGAACCTGATGCCGGTTTTGATCCGGTTAATGATAATGAACTGATGGTTGATCTTAGCTGGCAGCACGATCCGGCATGGGATATCTACAGCGTGTATCGCCGGTTACACAACGAAGAGGATTTTCAACCGGTAGTAACCGGCATTTCCGGCAACACATATACCGATATGGTAAATGTTGAGCTGCTTACCGGTACGATCGCTTATTTGGCAAAAGGGCAAAAGGATGATCTGGGGGTTCACTCTAATTATGTTTTCATAGATCTTGAAGTGCCGCAGGTTGAACTATCCGGTCCAAATGCATTCAGGCCGGCGAGCGATTTAGCATCCAACCGTACTTTTGCACCGGAGTTTAATATTCCTGTCATTGAATATACAATGGAGGTTTATGATCGCAACGGCCTGCGGGTGTTCAGGTCTGACCCTGCAGATCCATTCCCAAGCTGGGATGGTTTGCTGCCTGATGGCAGTCCGGCCCCTGATGGTGCTTACCTGTATTACGTTACTTATACGCCGGGCGTTCCCAATATGGAACCCGGTCAACTCAGAGGCGTGGTGTACCTGGTCAGGTAATTCTGTGAACGGCAATATTAACCAGGCATCCGGGAAAGGATGCCTCATAGCAAAATTCCCTTTTGATACCGTATTTCTCCTCTTTATTATGAAGCAGTTTTGTGATGCCATCATAGGCTCATCGGAGCTTCGCTTTTGTTTTTGCTTTTTTTAGAAGACTGCTTCCCATAATTTTCTTACTTTTGCACACTAAATCAATGCAGAAGCTATGCAAGCGGATCAGGAAAAATTTACCGGGGAAGGGCTGACATACGATGACGTGCTGCTTGTGCCGGCATATTCGGAAGTCTTGCCCAGGAATGTGAACATTGACACCTTGTTTTCCCGGAACATCCCATTGCGGATACCTGTTGTTTCGGCGGCAATGGATACCGTTACCGAATCGCGCATGGCCATTGCCATGGCACAGGAAGGCGGCATCGGCGTTTTACACAAGAACATGGACATTGCTGATCAGGCCCTCAAGGTGCGCAAAGTGAAGCGTTCCGAAAACGGCATGATCATTGATCCCATCACCCTGCACGAAGATGCCCTCATCGCCGATGCCCTCCAGATTATGAAGGAAAACAAGATCGGTGGCATTCCGGTCGTCAGCAACAGCAACCTGCTGGTGGGTATTGTAACAAACCGCGACCTCCGCTTCGAAAAAGACCATAGCAAACCCGTAGCTGATGTCATGACCCGGGAGAACCTGATCACAACCTCCGAGTTCATAAACTTTGAGGTGGCAGAGGAGATTCTCCAGGAGCATAAAATTGAAAAGCTGCCGGTGGTTGATAATGAATACCGGTTGGTGGGTTTGATCACCTATCGCGATATTATCAAGATCAAGGAAAGACCCAATGCCTGCAAGGATGACAGGGGCCGCCTGCGAGTTGCCGCCGCGGTGGGCATCACCCCCGACACCATGAAAAGGGTGGAAGCACTCGTAAAGGAAGATGTTGATGCCGTGGTGGTTGATACGGCCCACGGGCACTCCAAAGGGGTGTTGGATATGGTCAAAACCATCAAAGGCGCCTATCCCCAACTGGATCTGGTTGCAGGCAACGTTGCTACAGGTGCCGCCGCCATCGACCTGATGAAAGCCGGTGCCGATGGCATCAAAGTGGGTATCGGCCCGGGCAGTATCTGCACCACCCGTATCGTCGCCGGTGTGGGAATGCCCCAACTGACCGCCATCTATGAGGTATCGCAGGCACTGAAAGGCTCAGGAATACCCGTTATTGCCGACGGCGGCATACGGTATACCGGAGATATCGTCAAAGCCATTGCCGCAGGTGCATCCTCCGTCATGGCCGGATCACTGTTCGCCGGCGTGGAAGAAGCACCGGGTGAAACCATCATATACGAGGGCAGAAAGTTTAAAACATACCGGGGAATGGGCAGCATCGAAGCGATGCAGCAAGGCTCCAAAGACCGCTATTTCCAGGATGTGGAAGATGACATTAAAAAGCTGGTCCCGGAAGGAATAGTGGGACGGGTACCCTATAAAGGCGGATTGTCGGAAGTGATACACCAGATGGTTGGCGGATTGCGCGCCGGAATGGGATATTGCGGAGCCCGCGATATCATTGAATTGCAAAAGGCTCGTTTCGTGAGAATCACCGCCGCAGGGGTTAAAGAAAGTCATGTCCATGATGTGACAATCACACGGGAAGCACCAAACTATAGCCGTTAAGAAACATCTGACCCAAACAGTCATACTGTGAGGGTATCAATATTCTTTATAACAAACAAATACCAGGAAAGAGTTACCCATGTTATACCCAAAACCAATCATTATGCGCCGCATCACCATTTTTGTAATTGTATTACTGATGACCTCCTCAGGTCTCATTGCCGGTCAAAACAACGACCCTGTATTGATCCGTATTGAAGATAAAGAGATCACACGCTCCCGATTTGCAGATATTTACAGGAAAAACAACCTGGAATCAATGGTGGCTGAACCCAAAGAAGTGGATGAATATCTTGAGATGTACATTAACTTCCGTCTTAAAGTGCTGGAGGCCGTCAACCAGGGAATGGATACCACCACTTCTTTTTTGGAAGAACTCCGCGGATACAGAGATCAGCTCGCCCGCCAATATCTTACCGATAACGAAGTTACCGAAGAGCTGGTGAGGGAAGCATGGGAACGCGGACAATACGACCTCCGGGTTTCACACATCCTGATGAACCTCGACCCATATGCCCCGGCTGATGACACACTCCAGGTGTATGAGCAGATGTTAAAGGTAAGACAACGGATACTTGATGGTGAACCTTTCTCTGAATTGGCATTGGAAATGTCTGACGATCCTTCAGCACACGGAAGAGAAGCTACAGCCACACAACCCGCGCGCCGCGGAAATGCCGGCGACCTGGGGTATTTCAGCGTCTTTCACATGGTTTACGATTTCGAGACAGCAGCATACAATACACCGGTAGGCGAGGTGTCAATGCCTTTCAGAACAAACTTTGGCTACCACATTATAAAGGTAGCTGATCGCTTGCCGGCCATGGGAAGGGCAAGAGTAGCCCATATCATGCTCATGACCCCAGTGGGAATGGATGAAGACGACATCAAAGAAAAAGAAAACCAAATCAATGATCTGCACCGGCGGGTTATGGAAGGAGAAGACTTTGGCGAACTTGCCGGCATTTATTCAGAAGATCGCCAGTCGGCTACCAGAAACGGAGAAATGCCGGCGTTCACCTCCAACAGAATGGTGTCGCAGTTCATTCAAGCCATCAGCAAACTGGAAAACCCCGGCGATATATCCCCTCCCGTGCGTACCGACTTTGGCTGGCATATCATCAAACTACTGGAAAAAACAACACCACCACCGTTCGAAGATGTACATGCCGATCTGAGAAACAGAATACAAAGAGATGAACGATCTCAACTCAGCCAACAGGCAGTTCTCAAAAGATTGAAAAACCAATATGGTTTTACAGAAAACCCTGAAAAACTAAGCGAGCTTTACGAAATAGTGGATGCAACCATATTCAATGGCACTTGGGACAAAAGCAAGGCACAGTCACTCACAGGGGCAGTTGCCACCTTTGGTGATCAAACTTATGACATACAGGACTTTGTTAGCTTTTTGGATGAAACGCAAAGACGACAAACCCCGGCAGCCATACCTTCCTACATCAATCAGCAATATGACCGGTTTATCAACGAAATGTTAATAGGCTATAAGGACAGCAGACTGGAAGAAATGTATCCTGAATTCAGGGAAGTGGTTCAGGAATACCATGATGGAATTCTCCTCTTTGAGATCACCGACCGGGAAGTGTGGTCCAGGGCCACTGTCGATACCCTTGGACTGGAGCGCTTCTTTGAGGCAAACAGAGACCGCTACCAGGCCGGTGAGCTCAGTGAAGTTCGGGGAATGGTAATCGCCGATTACCAGAATTATCTTGAAGAAGAATGGGTGCTCAATCTCAGAAAAAAATATGAGATATGGGTGGATGAAGACCTTTTAAAAACCATCACTTTTGAGGACAAGTAGCATGCTGAACGGCCGGTATTTTCCCAGGAACAAAGTCCAGTTATCAGTTGCGACAATGATCATTGGATTCGCAGCTTTCTTTTTCAGCAGTTGCGATATGCTCGAGCTGCGCACCGATGATACACTCCTGGCCAAGGCATATGGAAGCCGTTTGTACCTTGAAGATATCAGGGAGGTTTTGCCCGCGGGTGTTTCCCCGGAAGACAGTGCGGCAATCATCAAGCGTTACATTGATCGCTGGATCGACGAGCAGGTAATGATTTACAATGCCAGGCAGATGCTAAAGGACGATCAGATGGACTTTGAAAGGACACTGACCGGGTATAAAAATGCATTGATCATACATGCTTTTGAAACGCATCTGACAAAAACAGAAATGGATTCCATTGTTACTGAATCCGAAATTCTGGAATATTATGAGGTGAACAAACCCCGCTTCTTGCTCAAGAACAATATTGTACAGGCAAATTATATTAAGTTGCCTGTGAATGCACAAAATGCTGCCCGGATCAGGTCATTATACCGTTCAGATGACCCTGAAAGCCTCGAGGAGCTGGAAAACTACAGCCTGGAACATGCTGCAACATATTTTATTGGCCAAGACAACTGGATCACCTTTGATGAAATTCTGATTGACATGCCCCTGGAAATTAACGATCAGGCACGCTATCTGCGCAACAACAGGTTTGTTGAAATAACAGATGATTATTATCGTTATTTCTTGTACATTCATAATTACCGGCTAAAGGGGGATATTTCACCGGTAGATTTTGAGCGGGACAATATTCGCCTGCTCATTTTGAATTGGAGAAGACGTCAGTTTATCCAGGAAAAACGTCGTGAATTGTTCAATCAGGCTATCGAGGCAAACAAGATAGAGACTTTTTTCTAAAATAATTGGATATGCTTCCAATGATACAATTCTTGTGAATGACAATATTGGATGGTTATATTTTGAATAACCCCGCGAATATGATTGAAAAAATGATGGCCCAATGGACGGTCAGATAACAAACATTATGATTATGTATCGATCAGGAAAAATATTTTTTATTGGTTTTTTGATGATTGGGTTTTTTGCACCCCGGCTTGCATTATCGCAGGAAAGGGTTGTGATTGATCAGGTTATCGGTGTGGTTGGCAACAGCGCCATCCTGCAGTCGGATCTCTTTGAGCAAAAGCGCCAGCTTGATGCCCAAAATATCGACCTGGGCCCCAACCCTTATTGTGTGCTTCTGGACGACATGATGTTTCAAAAACTGCTATATAATCAGGCGGTTATAGATAGTGTCGTGGTTGCCGACGCGCAAATCGAACAGGAGATTGAAAGACGTTTGCGTTTTTTTATCAGACAGATTGGCTCCCGTGAACGCCTGGAAGAGTATTACGGCAGAACCATAGAAGAACTCAGGGAGGAGTTTTGGGATCCAATTAAGGAGCAAATGCTGAGCCAGCGAATGGAAGCGGAAATTACCAGGAATATAAATGTTACGCCGTCGGAGGTAAGAGCGTTCTTTGAGTCCCTGCCCGAAGACGAGATTCCCATGGTGGAGAGCGAGCTGACACTGGCGAAGATCATGATTGAACCCCTCATCACGCAGGAGGAAATTGCAGAAGTAAAGCAAAGGCTGGAAGGCTACCGGCAGAGAATTCTGGATGGAGAAAACTTTCGCACGTTGGCTATCATGTTTTCTGATGACGCCGGCTCAGCCCGCCGGGGTGGTGAGCTGGGCTTCTACTCCAGGGGTGACCTGCATCCGGAGTTTGAGGCTGTTGCCTTTTCCCTTCGTCCCGGTGAAGTATCCGAAGTGGTGGAAACACGCTCCGGGTATCATATCATTGAACTTATTGAAAGACGCGGAGAGCAGATCAACGTAAGGCATATTTTGCTTCGCCCGCGAATTTCTCCTTTGGTGGAAAGAGAAACCAGAAACAAATTGGACAGCATACGAACATTGATAATGCGCGGCGATATGACTTTTTCTGAAGCCGCACGCAGATTTTCCGACCATCCAAGTGGCCGTACAGGTGGTGTCATGTTGAACCCTTACACCGGTACAACCAGATTCAGAAGCGAAGAAATTGAACCAAACCTGTTTTTTGTGGTGGATAAACTGGAAATTGGTGAAATTTCCAGGCCAATACCCGCCATGACAGACGATGGCCAGGAGGCTTTTAAAATAGTGATGGTAAGAGAGCGGATCGACCCCCATCGTGCCAATCTCAGACAAGATTACGACTTTATTACGCAACTGGCACTTGAAAAGAAAAAAAGAGAAGCAATGAGAAGGTGGGTGAACAGAAGGCTGCAAAGCACCTTTGTCTCCATCCACGACGATTATAAAGATTGTGACTTTGAAATCAATTGGTTAAAATAAATCAAACATTAATATTTTCTTTCAGATATGAATTATTCTTCAGATGTTGAAGCCCTTGATGCAATGGCCGAAAAATTCCAGCTGCTGCGGGAAGAAATTGCCAAAGTGATCATCGGGCAAGATGAAGTGGTTAAAAAAGTATTGATTTCCATTTTCAGCAGAGGCCACTGCCTGTTGGTAGGTGTGCCGGGTTTGGCAAAAACACTTTTGGTAAATACCATTTCAAGGGTCTTGGGACTTAAATACAGCCGTATACAGTTCACCCCTGACCTTATGCCTTCCGATATCATCGGAACGGAAATACTGGATGAGACACGCAATTTTCGTTTTGTGAAAGGCCCTCTGTTTGCCAATATTATCCTTGCAGATGAGATAAACAGAACACCTCCCAAAACCCAATCAGCACTTTTGGAGGCTATGCAGGAGCGCTCTGTAACAGCTGCCGGCTCAACCTATCGCCTGCAGGATCCGTTCTTCGTGCTTGCCACACAAAACCCTATTGAACAGGAGGGAACATATCCCTTGCCGGAAGCACAGCTCGACCGCTTTATGTTCAATGTGTATCTCGACTATCCAAGCTTTGATGAAGAAATGCTTGTTGTCAAAAGCACAACATCCGACAAAATAGTTGACCTTAAGGTGTGTTTGCAGGCAGAAGAGATACTCTTTTTCCAGGATCTTGTCCGTAAAGTGCCGGTTACGGATCATGTGATGGAGTATGCCGTAAATCTGGCCGCCAGAACCCGGCCCAATACAGAACGGGCCCATGAGATGGCCAATGAATACATCCACTGGGGTGCCGGTCCCAGGGCTTCACAATACCTGATTATTGGCGCAAAATGCCATGCTGCCCTAAACGGAAAATATGCACCCGACATCGAGGATGTAAATGCTGTGGCCAATGCCGTACTCAGGCATCGTGTTGTCAGGAACTTCAAGGCAGAAGCCGAAGACATTTCCGTTGAACAAATCGTCGAAGCCTTTTTTGAATAGGATAAACGCCTTTACTCCACGATAATCCGCGTTCGCCGCAGGCGACCCGTTTTATCCGTGTTCAATTGCTTTGGGTCATTTGCTGCGCGTCATTTGCTTCGCGTCATTTGCGCTTCGCGC
>REEA01000063.1 GCA_007695305.1 Bacteroidia bacterium | reverse complement strand
ATTTAACTTTTGCGTCCTTTGCGAGGAATAAAATGTTTCACGCAAAGACCGCAAATAAAGATAAGCCCGCAAAGATATCCAAAGTTACATGTATATTGTGCAAATTTGAAAATGTGCAAATGTGCAAATGAACATGGTAACATTAGCCAGCGGGACTTTGCAATTATTTTCCGGTTCCGGCGCGCAGCCTGTCCAGCAATGCGATGGCATCTGATTGTTTTTTGACCACATACCGGGCTGATGTTTGCGACAGCCCTACCTTGACCGGCCAGGCATGTTCCGGCATGGTCTGAAAAAGAAGCTCATCCGACCAGCCGGCACCAATGGCCAGGATAAAGTCATATTGTTTCCGTGAAAGCCAGTGCATGGCCAGCTCTCCCTTGTTGATTCCTGAATTGCTCACCTCTATCACCTTGCTGCCATGTATGACATGGGCACTGATATTTGTAGTGATTGATAGCAAGTGGTCGTTCACCTCTTTGACAAGCTGCGAAGCCTGCTCAATGTCAGACTTATGATAATGCCACGCCACCGAATATTCACGTTCCTGGACATAAGAACCGGGCAAGCGGTCGGTATACGTTTCCAGTATCGGTACCACTTCTTCTTTCCATTCTGACGACAGGGGTTTCAGCAAACGCCACACTCTGTTTGCAGCCTCGCGGATCCATGAACCGTGCTCTGCTGTGAGATTTAACGGAAGATCGCCAAACCACTCTTCAAGCTCCTCCTTCCCGCGACCGCTGATAATCACAATGTCAGTCTTTTCCTGCGTTTCCAGATCCCTCAGGAGAGAAAGCAATTCACCGGAGGGTTCAGCAGAGGCAGGATAACGTGTGTAAGGCACCAGTGTACCGTCATAGTTCACAATGATGATGCGCGAAACAGCCTTTTGATAACTATCAAAAAGCTCATCCTGTATCTTCGGGGACAATAGCTTCCGACTCACCGAGTCACGTGATATGCGGCTGTTTTTCAGCAACATATCCACAAAATCAGTGGCCCACTTGGTGACATCATAGCGTTTCAAACGTTTCTGCATGATCCGGTTGCCCCGCACCTGGTCTTTCATCGGTAAGCGAAGGGCCTCCGCAATGGCATCAGCAATCTCATCAATGTTATTGGGGTTAATCACGAGGGATTCGCTCATCTCTTTTGCCGCACCGGCAAATTCACTGATGATCAACACCCCTTTCTGATCGGTAAGAGAAGCGACATACTCTTTGGCGACCAGGTTCATACCGTCGCGCAGCGGTGTAAGCAAAGCCACGTGACTCATCCTGTACTGCGCAATCAGCTCTTTATGCGGCAAGGAGGTGTACTGGTAAATGACGGGCATCCACGACATATTGCCGAAGTTTCCGTTGATCTGGCCCACCAGTTCGTCGAGCTGACTCTTGATCTTCCTGTATGAGCCCACCCCCGTGCGCGAAGGAACCACGATCATGTGCATACATACCTTGCCATGCCATTCCGGATTTTTTTCTAAAAACAATTCAAAACCTTTTAAGCGGTTTACAATGCCTTTTGAATAATCCAAACGATCCACAGAAAGCACAATCTTCGGCTTGCCCCTGTCCGGTTTGACCGATGGATGCGGCGAAACATCCATCGTATGAAATTTATTGAAGTCAATACCCATTGGGAATGTATTGACCTCAACTGTATGATCGGGCATGGAAATTTTGCCCATATGGTTTTCCTTGCCAACGATTCGCAAAACGGATTTCAGAAAATGTACCGTGTAATCATGGGTATGAAAGCCGATGAGGTCTGCTCCCAGCAAACCATTCAGAATTTGCAAACGGCTCTCTTTATGGAGCATGCGGTACAATTCGTAGGATGGGAAAGGGATATGCAGGAAGAACCCGATGGGATTTGAAACTTTTTCCCGCAACATGGCGGGCAACAGCATCAGATGGTAATCATGAATCCAGATGATATCGTCCTTTTGTATTTCTTTGAGCAACTCATCACGGAAAATCTCGTTCATTCGTTTGTAATCGTGCCAATACTCAAGGTCGAAGCGCGCATAGTTGGGGAAATAATGGAAAAGCGGCCAGATTGTACGGTTACAAAAACCGAGATAAACGTTGTCCATCAGTTTTTTGGACAGGAATACCGGTGATGCTTTATGAGATTGCTGCACCTGCCGGCGCACCTCTTCTTCCTCGTTTTTTTCAATATTTGTTCCGGGCCATCCCATCCAAATATAATCTTTGATTTCGGATGTATCATTACCCAGCGAGTTCAGATAATCACTCAGGCCTGAAACAAGCCCCCCGGCACTTTTGGCCATGGTATATTTGCCGTTTTCCTTACTCAGGGCAACAGGCAAGCGGTTGGAAACAATCAGTAATCTCATGGAAATATGTTTTAATGTATTATTTTGTTTATGATCATGTTGATAAATAATTCTTCGATCAATTCTTCATCTGCGAATGAACCTAAGATAAGAAGATTTTCGGAAATTAAGAAGATTTTGTTTTAAAGGTTTTGCGGTCATCGGTTTCAAAGTAATACTTTCTACCTCTGATGCCGATATGGACGGGTTCGGCCCAACCCCGGCAAAAGTCCACCCGGATTTCATCATGATTGATTTCCAGTTTGATCCAATGGCTTCGGTAGCGCACGTGGAAAGAGAGCACCTTTATGTCGTCGGGTAATTTGGGATTTAGCCATAGTACATCATCCCGGATCTCCAAACCGGAATAGCAGCGCTGCAAAATGTCAAGCGTACCTGCCATGGCGCCCAAATGTATCCCCTCATGGGTGGTTCCTCCCTGTATGTCTTTGAAGTCGCTCATAAGGGCCGTCTTGAAGCTTTTCCATGAGCGGTCGCGATGACTCCTGGCATATACCCATGAGTGGATCACCTGGCTAAGGGTGGATCCATGGGATGTTCTTTCATAATAATAATCAATATTTTTGGGAATGATCTCCGGCTCAAACGTATATCCAAGCTTTTCGAACATGGCATGTAATTCTTCATAAGAAAAGAGATAGAAAAGCATCAGTACATCGGCTTGTTTACTTGCTTTATAATGGTTTGGCGAATCATTTTCACTTTCCAGTATGCGATCGAGGCGCATGGCATCACCATATTTTCCGCGATAGTGCTCCCAGTCGAGTTCATCCAGCTCTTCGTAGCCTTCAAACTGTGAGATGATATCCCCGTTGTGGAAAGGCACATACATTTTCTGAATGATTTCGTTCCATCTTTCTTTGTCTTTTGCTGTAATGGAAAGCTTTTTAGCCACTTCATCGCAGGTGGTTTCGTCGAGGATGTTGCAAATCTTCATGGCACGCTGGATTACCCAAACGGCCATTACATTGGTATAGGCGTTATTGTTAAGGCCGGGTTTTTCGATGCCGGGGTAATGGGTATGATATTCATCAGGACCCATCACACCATGGATTTCGTAGCGGTTTCTTTTGGGGTTAAAACGGGCCATATCCGACCAAAACAGGGCGGTCGCAAAAATGATCTCTGCACCATAAACGTTCAGAAAATCGGTGTCTCCGGTACTTTGATAATAGTGCCACACATTGTAAGGTACCGCCACGTTGATATGGTATTGCAAATGGGACACATCGGGCAGCCAGCGTCCTGATTTGGGGTTCAGGTGGATCTTTTGCGTTTCCTCCCGGCCGTTACTTCCACTCTGCCACGGGAACAGTGCTCCCCTCTTCCCAATCTCCCTTGCTGCCTCATAGGCCTCCGGCAATCGCCGGTACCTGTACATGAGCAGAGATCGCGAAAGCTGTGGGTAATGAAGGTCAATATAGGGCTGGATATATAACTCATCCCAGAAAATGTGTCCCCGGTAGCCTTCGCCATGCCAACCGCGCGCGGGGATGCCAATGTCATAATCAATGCTGTTTTTAGAAACCGTCTGGTAAAGATGGAAAATATGCAACCGCACCACCATCTGGTCTTCACTGTTGGCTTCCACAATCATGTCGTTGTAGCTCCAGATGCGCTTCCAGGCCTGCTTTTGCCGACGGGCAAGCTCAGCAAACGTGGTCAATCGTTCCAGCTTGGTTTTGGCCTCGGTAAACGGATCACTCACGGCCATGTCGCGACTGGTATAAATGGCTGCAAGCTTCTCTATCCTGATGGGCTCCAGCTTTCTGCATTCAATGCTAAAATCACCGGCAATGGCATCTTTCAGGTGTACGGTTTTCTGTGACAAATGCAGATCTTCCTGGTGCACAAAAAAACGTGTTTTTACAGCCTGGGTCATCCGGATATCCGACTGCTTTGTACGGCTGGCTAAAAAAACGCTGTTGTCATTGATGCTCCCTTTGCTGGTAACATCCAGATGATCCTGGTTCAGGTCGCTGTAACGCGCCACATTGTTGTTGATGATGTTGCCGTCAATCCCTGACCGGATGGTAATTTTCCCCGACCAGTTCTCCGGAATAAACGTCCATTCAAGACCCGCAACGTGTAAGTCGTCCATACTGACCAAACGGCGGCTGATGATGGTGGTAATGCGGTCTTCGTCATCCTGAAAACGCATCTTCCGTTCCAGCACACCTTCCTCCATGTTCAGCGAAGTGATGAAGCCCAGCACCTTCACATCTTTGATCTGGAACCAGGCTTTGTTGCCGATCCGGAAGTTCAACATCAACCAGTTGGGCCAGTTCACCAGGTCTTCATTCTCAATTTCTTTTCCTTTAATGGTGGATTTCATCCGGTTGAATCCGCAAGCCAGATAGGTGCCCGGATAATTGCGGGCATTATCCTTTTCCATTTCCAGTGCGCCGCGGGTTACAAAATAGCCGTTACCCAGGGCACACAATGCCTCCTGTACCGGATGGTCATCCGGATCCCATTTGTCGTACTCCACAAACCAGTTTTCCTTCATCTGTTTATAATTTTGTAACTATGTGTTGTTTAGCTTTTGTAGTTGTGTTTAAGTTTAAGCTGACCTTCGTGGCGCTCCGTTAACACCGCAAATCCTCTCTTAGCTGCTGCGAATGTATAATTTAGTCTTTCTTTGCGATTTTTGCGTGATTTAACTTTTGCGGCCTTTGCGAGGAATAAAATGTTTCACGCAAAGCCCGCAAAGAAAAAAAGCCCGCAAATATGCAAATCCTACTTCTTACTGCTAACATCTGCCCCGTTACGTCTATTCACCATACAAACGGATAAGCTGTTCAAAGAACTTCCTCACCTGAAACACATTTTTCAAGCTATAAGCGGCGGCTGTATCCTGCCCCTTGTTTTCAACCAGGATGCCGATACCAATATCTTTGATGGCGATGAATGCGTCTTCATCTGTAACATCATCACCAATAAAAACGGGCAACAAATCCGGTTTTTTATCCAGACCCAAAGCCTCCAGTATCCACAAAACCGCTTTGCCCTTGTGCCAGTCAATGTCGGGTTTGATCTCCACAACCATTTTGCCTTCTCCCGTTTTAAGACTGTCATATTTCTCCAGTATACGGTCAACAACCTCAAATACATCCGGCACATCTTCCTCTGCGGCATTCCTGTAATGCAGCGCGATGGCATAACGCTTGCGGTCAATCTGTGCCCCTTCGGCCTTGCCTTCCAGCATTTTTTCAAGGTCTTCTTCAACTGCATCCAGTTTTTTGATGATCTCTTCCGATTGCTCGTGTTCCATAAACAAGCCATCAGGACCGGATGTGATGTAACCGTGACTACCGGAATAGATAAGGTGATCCAAACGGATAAAATCCATGACATCTTCTTTGTCACGTCCTGTAACTACGGCCACCGTAAAATGCCGCCCCAGTTCCGACAAGGTTTCGCGCATCTCGTCGGATATGGCCGCATCTTCCGGACGCTGTACGATGGGTGTGAGAGTGCCGTCGTAATCCAGAAAAAACACAGGCTTTTTCTCTGAAAGAAGCTCAAAAACACGGGCATCCTCCGAAAAAACCATGGGTTTGGTAAACTGAAAATAACCGGCAATCTCTTCGCTCCGGAAAAGATCGAATGCTTCAAAGTTTTCGATGCATATATCCGCCCCATGTTTCAGCAACTCATCTTTGTTATCGAAGCGGGCCACTCCCACCACCAGTCCGAAGAACCCTTCCTGACCGGCTTTCACGCCGGAGATGGCATCTTCGAAAACAATGCACCGCTCAGGCCTGGCACCCAGTTCGGAAGCAGCCTCCAGGAAGATATCAGGGTTGGGTTTCCCCTTTAAACCGCGCTCTTCAGAGACCATACCATCCACGCGCACATCAAAAAGATGGTCGATAACCGCCTGTTCAATGATGAATTTGCAGTTTTTACTGGATGATACAATAGCTGTTTTGACACCGGCCGCACGCCACTGTTTCAGCTTCTCAACCGCAGGTTCATACAGATCCACACCGTCCTCGCCGATGACATCGTGAAACAATTCATTTTTTTTGTTACCCAGGGCGCAAACCGTATCGTACCCGGGTTCATCACCCGTATCGCCAAAAGGCAATTCAACCCCCCGTGATTTCAAAAAACTCCGCACCCCTTCATAACGGGGCTTTCCATCAACATAATCATCATAATCACGGTCTGTCATGGAATCATCCTTTCCTTTCGACTTCAGAAAACCATCGAAAAGAGCCTTCCATGCCTTTTTATGCACCCTGCGCGTCTGCGTGATCACACCGTCCAGATCAAAGATCAGGGCATCAATATCACTTGCTGTCAAATAGCCGTTTTGTTCCATATATTTTTAGTTAAGCGGTTTTAACAAATGTGGTGAAAGTCGAAAGGTCGAAAGGTCAAAAGGTCGAAAGGTCAACGTGACACATCTCTCTTTCGCTCATTCTCTCATTCGCTCCTTCTCTCATTCGGTCATCTGCTGTTAGTATTTTTTGAACGCAAATCATCGCTGATGCTTTGCAATGCGGCTATTGGCTGATTAAAATCCGTGGCATCCGCGTTCCATAAACTGATTAATAAACTCTGAAACCCTGCCCAGAATAACCTGAATACTCGCATTGCCAGTTGCATCACGTTCGCCTATTGTTCACAATTTATGCCATACCGGCCGGAAAATCCATAACTGCATCACTTATTATGCCACCGGGACGGGCCGGTCATTATCCGGGGCTGCCAATAAATCACCGGCATTTCACATCATGCTTACCTATTCTCATGATATACAACGCATTCGATAATTCTAGCATATTGAACACAAATCAATACATTAAAAAACTTTAAGTGATGTCATTTCATGTATTTGATGTGGCTTTTAAGAACAAGCATTGCCGCATTGGGGTGTGGCAACACGAATGGGGAATAATTACACACTCCAGGTGTTGTGATCATCAGGCCGGCAGCACAAATCAGCGGATTTTTTGCAGGATCTTCAGCGGGATAACCAGTGATTCAGGTTCATATTCGATAAAAGATTTCAACTCCTGCACAGCCTTTTCAAACATATACACATTTAAGAGGTTCGTACGCATAGTCTCGTCTTCCGGAATGATCCCTGCCGGAGCGATGGTTTTCACATAACTGGCTATGAATGTTTTGTAGACTGTCGTATACCATTGTTCCACCAGGGTACGCAGGTAAAAAGTATCCACGGGCACAAACTCTTTTCGGTGGAAATAGCCTTGGTAGATGGCATAGTGGAATGAGCTGAGCATGGCAGCCACATCCTTTAGCGGACTATGCTTGATTTTCCTGACTCCGAAGGAGCGTTCAAGTTCACCTTCGAAATTAAAGATTTTAAAATCTTTTCCTGTAAACAACACCTTGTCCAGCTTATAATTACCGTGGATACGCAGTTTCAGGGCCGGGATTTTCGCGACTTCCAGCCATTGTCTGATGTTGGCCAGGAATTCCCTTTCGCTTTTCATCATTTCATCAAGCAGCTCCAGATGTTGTTCAGGCACCCTGCGTTTCATACCTTTGATCTCTGAAAATGACTTTCTCAGGAATGTTCGCAGCGACTGCACCACTGACTTTTGATATAATAATGAAAATGGCTCTGCTTCGAAGCCCTTGAATTCTTTCAGTGACAAGATGGCCATGTGCATTTCAGCTGTCCGTTTTGCCAGCAATTCCACCATTTCCAGGAAAAACGACCCGATCAATTCGTTCATTACATCGGGGCTGATATCGTCGGTTTTCTCGTAGGATTCTTTTTCTGATAACAGTTTGTCAAAAAAGTCTTCTATGGCTGTTTGTGTCATATCCCATGCTTTGCCCACGTTGGGTATAAGCTCCATAAGAATGGCCAGGGAGGTGTTTTCAAGCCGGGGGTTCCTGTAATCAATCCGGCCCATGTATTTTGGGATATGGTCAAAGGCTGCTTTCCGGGTCAGGTGCTTCATGATCTCCACATCGGGATTCTCGCCTTCTTGCGGACTCCGGTAGATTTTCAGGAAAAATTTGTTGCCAATTACGATGGATGAGTTCGTGTGCCTGGTGGTGATCAGGTGCGGCAGAAGGGCTTCATCCGGATCAAATTGTTTTTTCAGCAGGCTGCCCGATTTAGCCCGGATGTAGCCGTTGATCCCCTTTAGCTGTGAGCGCCGGCGAATCAGGTTAAAAAGGCTTTCCTGCAAGGTTCTGTCGGCAGCCCCGTCGAACAATACGCCTTTTTCGCCTTCAACCACAATATTGGCGATCACCGATCGCGGATTTCTTGAAAGAATATCCTCCGCCTTGTTATTTAAAGCCAAGGCAATGGGCATCAGATAAATATCCTTTTTCCCCTCGATCAGGTCAAGCTCTATCATATACAATTGCGGGCCGAAACGCTTTTCCGAGATGGGGATTACATCAATGATATTGATGCTTCGCAGTTTCCTGGTGTCGCCCCGGAACCACTGAATATTGATCAGATACCTGTAAAGGTATCCCTTGATGGCATGTTGCAGGTCAATATCCATGGTTTCCCACTCTTCTCTGCGAATGACCATGGGAAGCCGCGGTTCGTCATCGGCAGTTTTTGCAACATCCTGTTTTTTCAGTTCGAACCAGAAATAATTTTTGAACTGCATGGCGAAAACCCAGGGATCCTCCGTAATGTCGTGGAACTCATTGTGGCTAAACATTTCAAAGGGTGTGGATCCGGCGTATTCTGCCAGGTCGAGTTCCGCATATTGGGAGTAACGCGACAGGTTCACGACCACCAGGATGTTTTCATCTTCGTATGACCTTACGAATGCCAGCACCTTTGGATTGGAGGTGTTCACAAATTTCAGGCTACCCCTGCCAAACGCTTTGTATTGTTGCCTTTTGGCAATCACCCGGCGATGCCACCACAGGGAGGAAGAAGGGTTTTTCTCCTGGCCTTCCACATTCACCGAGGTATAATGGTAATCAGGGTCTATTACAAGAGGCAGAAACAATCGTTGTGGGTCGGTATTGGAAAAACCGGCGTTTTTATCAGGCGACCATTGCATGGGTGTACGTACGCCATCCCTGTCGCCAAGGTAGTAATTGTCGCCCATCCCGATTTCGTCACCGTAATAAATGATGGGTGTTCCCGGGAGCGACAGCAGCAGCATGTTCATCAGTTCAATGCTTCGGGTATCCTTTCCCAGCAATGGGAAAAGCCTGCGCCGGATACCCACGTTCACCCGCTTCCTGGGTTCTTTTGCAAATGCGGTGTACATGTAATCCCGCTCTTCGTCGGATACCATCTCCAGCGTTAGCTCATCATGGTTACGCAAAAAAATTGCCCACTGGCAGTTGTCAGGGATTTTTGGGGTTTGCTCAAGGATATCCACCACCGGGAACCTGTCCTCCATCCTGAGTGCCATATACAAGCGCGGCATCACAGGGAAGTGAAAAGCCATGTGACACTCGTCACCATCACCGAAATACTCGCAGGCATCATTGGGCCATTGATTGGCTTCCGCCAGAAGCAAACGGTTGTCATATTTCTCATCTACGTACTTGCGCAGCTTCTTGAGGAAAGCATGGGTCTCGGGCAGATTTTCACAATTGGTACCTTCTGCCTCATACAAATAAGGAACAGCGTCGAGCCGGAAACCATCCACGCCAATTTTAAACCAAAAATCCAATACCTTTAAAATCTCTTGCTGCACACGTGGACTTTCAAAATTAAGATCGGGCTGATGAGAATAAAAGCGGTGCCAGTAATAGGCCCCTGCCACATGATCATAAGTCCAGTTCGACACTTCAAAATCCTGAAAGATGATCCGCGCATCAGCATATTTATCGGGTGTGTCGCTCCACACATAGAAATCACGGTAAACACTGCCCGGTTTCGCCTTCCTGGCCCGTTTAAACCAACTGTGCTCTGAAGATGTATGATTCAGCACCAGCTCGGTAATGATACGCAAACCCCTGTCGTGGGCCTCCCGCACGAAACGCCTGAAGTCAGCAAGGCTGCCATAGTCTTGATGTATGCCCGTAAAATCAGCAATATCGTAACCCCCATCCTTTAGCGGCGAAGGGTAAAAAGGCAGCAGCCAGATGGTATTGACGCCCAGACTCTTGATATAATCCAGCTTCATGATCAAACCTTTGAAATCGCCGATACCATCGCCATTGCTGTCATAAAAAGAACGAACATGCAATTGATAGATCACCGCGTCTTTGTACCATAGGGAATTGCCGAATGCTGCCATGCGTATATGTTTGCGTAAAGAATTAAGGAAACATGCTAAGATAGGCTCTCACACGCTTTCTGATATGCAAAGTTAACAATCGATGATCCATAGCCAAAATTTTTTCCTCGTTTCCTCGTCTCCTCAGCGCTCAAAATCATCCTCCCGTGTGTCAAAAAAAGGTCAGAGTAAGCAACATTTGTTTAATTTTGTAATGGATCCTCAATGAAAAAAAATGGAACATGTTGATAATGTGGGGAGAACAATAAGGGAAACCTTAAACTATCCGCTCATAGACCTGGGTGAAACTACCATCACGTTATGGTTGATCCTATATGTTGTTGTGGGAGTCTTCCTTTTAATCTTTCTCACAGGAAGACTTAAAAGACTGATAGTACATCGTTTGCTTACAAAATACACCAATGAGTTCGGTGTTCGGATGGCCATTGGAAGTATTGTACGGTATATCATTGTGTTTCTCGGATTATTGATCATCCTGCAAACGGCCGGAATAGACCTGGGAACACTTACCGTGCTGGTGGGGGCATTGGGAATAGGTATCGGTTTCGGCTTGCAACATATTACCAATAATTTCATCAGCGGACTGATCATCCTTTTCGAACGGCCCATCAAGGTAGGCGACCGGATAGAGATCGGTGGCACCCATGGCAAGGTGACGGACATAGCAGCCAGGGCCACCACCATTATGACCAACGACAATGTTTCCATCATTGTGCCCAACTCCGAATTTACGCAAACGCGCATCACCAACTGGAGTCACAACGACCAGAAGGTGAGGTTCAGGATACCGGTATCGGTTGCCTACGGCAGCGATATCGACAAAGTAACAGCGCTGCTGCTCGAGGTTGGCGCAGATGATCCCCATGTTGAAAAAGACCCGCCACCGGCTATCCGCCTGTCGTCTTTCGGCGACAACGGCATCCACTTCGAATTGCTGGTATGGACGACCATCTATATACATCGCCGCGGAAAGTTTTTCAGCGATATCAACATAAGGATCGTCAAAAAATTCAATGAGCATGGCATACAAATACCATTCCCCCAGCGCGATGTATATATTAAGGAAGCAAACACGGCACTTCATCATCCTCAATCAAACACCAAATAATAATCTCTTAGAAAAATGGTAAATAAATAGTTACGAAAAAAGATACGCATGAAGTTACCAAAAGATCGAAAAAATGATTATTCAATGGAAGCGATGGTGGCCAGGGCTGATTTTCTGGCACAAAACAGCAAATCGTACATCAATTACCTCACAGACAGCTCCATAGACCCGGAATTAACCCGCGGCAATATCGAAAGCATCATTGGATTTGCCCAGGTTCCGGTTGGTGCGATGGGGCCATTGCGCATCAATGGTGAACATGCCCGTGGCGATTTTTTTGTTCCGCTGGCTACCACCGAAGGTGCACTGGTGGCTTCATACAACCGGGGTGCCATGGCCATTTCTCTTTCAGGAGGAGTAAATGTGGCTGTTACCTCCTCGGGCATCCAGCGGGCTCCCTATTTTGTGCTGGAAAATGTATTTAAAGCCAGGGAATTTGTTGAATGGGTAGAGCTAAATTTTGACAAGCTCAGAGAAGTGGCGGGAAACACAACTGACCATGGCAATCTGATCCGTTTTAACAGCTATATACAGGGCCGTATCGTTTACCTGCGTTTGCATTTTACCACCGGTGATGCCATGGGTATGAACATGATCACGAAAGCATCCCATGAAGTATGCAAATATATCAGGCAACATTTTCCCATTTTAAATTTTGCCATTGAAAGCAACATGGCTGTTGACAAGAAGCCGGCAAATATCAATACCATTTTGGGAAGGGGCAAGAGTGTAACAGCCGAAGTGCGTTTCACAGAGCAGGTGATCAGGCGCTTTTTGCGCACCACTGCCAGGGAAATAGACCTGGCTTATCACCGGCAGGTAACCGGCGCTCAGCTCGCCGGAGTGTTGGGTTCTAACGGACATGTAGCCAATGGCATTGCAGCATTGTTTCTGGCTTGTGGCCAGGATATGGCCAACGTGAGTGAATCATGTGTTGGATATATCTATACAGAGACTATGGATAATGACCTTTACGTGTCATTGCAAATACCCTCACTGATCGTCGGCACGGTAGGCGGAGGGGTGTCCTTACCCACGCAGAAAGAGTGCCTTGAAATCATTGGTTGCCACGGCGACGGGAAAGTGCTGAAGTTTGCTGAGATAGCTGCTGCCACCGTTATGGCCGGTGAAATATCACTGGCAGCGTCCATCGTTGCCGGCGACTTTACTACTGCACATGAGAAATTTGGGCGCAACAGGCCGGAATAAAGTGCTGATCACAACCTGATCACATCACCAAAGAAGATGGCATTCATAAACATGGACCCGGTACCGAACCAGAATCCCCGGAAGTTGGGATTGTCCATCAGGGAAACAATGGTGCCGCGACCCGTGCGATGCAGCAATACACCTGCAGTGTTGTCCCTGAAGTTTTCATAGGGCCCCCACACATAACCGCTAAGCAAAGCGTCATCCGTAAAAATCATAGGGTTGGCAAAGGGGTTGCCTTCATCAGGCTTAGCCGCCAGGGTGCCGGCAACATGAACGGGCAAAATATCCCTGTGATAACCATAAAACAAGGGGTGGGTAACGTCGATCTTTGTCCGGAAAATGGACCCCGAGATACGCCTGGCTCCGCGGTAGTCCTGCATGCTGCTGTAGGGCAACATGTCGGGCTCATCAAAGCCGGGTGTTTCCACAAAATCAATTTTGACAAACTCCTGGCGGTGCAGCCACCTGTTGGCACTTCCCAGGGCTACAATGGTACCACCCTCACGCAGCCACCTGCCCAGCTTCCGCTGGTCGTTCTCCCCAAGGCTATTGTAAGAGCCGGAAGGCATCACCATCACCGTGTACCGGCTGAGGTCCAAAGCGGAAAAATGGTCGAGCTCTACCTTTGTGACGGGCATGTGAAAATGCTGATCCAAAAGGTGCCATACCTCTCCGGCCTCCCGGCTGTTGGTCCCCTGCCCGATCAAAAGCAGCACTTCCGGCTTGCGAAGCATCATAAAACTACCGCTGCCAAGATGGATGCCCTCCCTTACAAGGCTTGTGTGCACCGGATAAATATGGATACCGGCATACCGGGCAGCCTCCTGTATCAATGCATACACCTTTTCCGAATCCACATCCTGAGTTTGAACAGGCACCATGATGCTGCCATAGCCAAAATCTTTGATCTCTCCATTGATATCCATACTGAATGGTCTGGTGGCAACGTGTGTACGCAGGCCGTTTTTCTGCAGATAATACAATGCTTTGGGTGCGTAGAAATCGTCGCGGCTAAACAGATAGGCCACATCGCTGCGGCTGCCGTGAACCGCACCGGACGGCCATAACAGACTATCCACGGGATTGCCCTTCAAACCGGCAAATTGCCTCCCGGAAGATACTTTCCCATAAGGGATATTCATGGCAAGGGGCTTCGTCCACGTGGAGACATCATAAAACAAACTGTCTTCAAACCATAAGGCCTTTTCAAATATAGATTGTATGAGCCGGTACTGGGGCTGTTGCAGCGGTACAAGCCAGGCTTTCCCGGGATTATAGCTGTTGCCGTCAATGTTGACGGATCCGGAGATATCGTACACCTGTATCCGGTGTGTTTTCAGGACATCTATAAACAGCATGTTTCGCGACATATCGTTCGGGTCTCCAAAAATATATGCCGCAAAGTCTTCGCGGGCAGCTTCTTCCACGGCCGAGGCAAAAAACCAGCGCAGATGATCCAGGAGTGTTTCCCGCATGTGCAGACCCGCTTCTATGGTTGACAGTGATACAATCACCTGGTTTCGGATGGTCTCAGCAAAGTCGAGGATGCCATGGATGGTTTCGCGGCGGTGTCCGCGGCTGGAAGCCTGTTCAAACAGGATACCGATACTTCCCTGTACGTCGGGGTAAGAAGACCCTTTCCCATAGTAAAAATCATCAAAGCCTTGTTGTGTGTAATAGGTCTGCCCTATCCGGTCGAAAGCGGCAGCGTGGAATTTCGCCACATCCATGGTCAGCTCGTCCGTCCGGCGGGGTGTGCGTGGGTTAACCCTTGCGGGTTCGCCTGGCTGAAAAAAGAAGGTGCTGTTTGACCCAAACTCATGATGGTCGGTGTTGATGTTAGGCATCCAGTGATGATATGCCGCGATGCGCCCACGGCTCTCGGGATGTTGCACAGGTAACCAGTCGCGATTGAGATCAAACCAGTAATGGTTGGTCCTTGACCCGGGCCAGACATCGCGGAATTCGCGGTTGTTGGGATCCGGATTCAGGGTCATGCTGCGATGCCTGTTTACCCAGCTGGCAAAACGGTCCTGACCGTCGGGATTGAGCGACGGGTCGATAATCACAACCATGTTCTCCAAAATCTCTGTTACCTTCTCATCCTGTCCGGCGGCAAGGTAATAAGCCACCAATGGTGCAGCATTGTGTGCGCTGGGCTCGTTGCCATGCACACCGTATCCCAGGAATACAATCAGCGGCATCTCACTGATATCCAAACCGGTTGATTGCTCAGGGTCGGCAAGCATAAGATGTCTTTCCCGGATCTCCTCCAGGTTACGGTGGTTCTCCTCTGATGTGATCACCAAATGCACCAGGGGGCGGAATTCGTGAGACCTTGCATATTCATAAATGGTGGCGCGGGGAGAAGTTTCAGCGATCTTTTCCATATAATTGACCAGCAAGGTATGGCTCAGATGCCACTCCCCCACCTGGAAGCCAAAGAATTCTTCCGGACCGGGCACAGAGGAATCATAGGCAATGTCGTCCAAAAACCAGCTAAGTGGCCTTTCGGCGCGGGCAGGAGCCAACGAGAATAGAAGAAACAGGCTAAAAATGCCGGCAAAGGTTAACAGTCTGTTCATGGTATAATAATGGTTAAACATGTTCTATTGTGCGCGCCGGCGATAATACCGGGCATTTTCTTCATCCTGAAAGCGTTCGTAAATATTGGCCAGATAACTGGCATATTCGCCGGTGGGGTTTTGGTTATACAGCCTGGTGAAATAATCCAGGGCAATACGCAGATTGGTATTCACGATTTCCAGCGCATCGAGCAGTTGTGCATATTGCCGGTGGGTGCGGTTCTCTTCATACGCCAGCATTTCGCGCCGGTATAAAGTGTCGGCTTCCCTGAAATGGTGCCTGGCCAGCCAATCCAAAGCCGTTAAATTGTTACGGTTCATGGCCAGGATCTCTTCGGCATGGCGGGTTGCCCGCTGGCGATGGTCCAGTGCTATCAGTACTTCCAGGTACGCGCTCATCAATACCTCATCTTCCCCGGGCGATCCTTCCAGCACCGGCCAAAGGTCATAAGCCTGCCGGAAATTCAGGCTTTCTACGTAAGTCAAAAACAAGCGATGCTGCATCTCACTGAAGTCACCTCCTTCAGGATAGTTGTCAACATAGTGCTCCAGCATCCTGATTTCGCGCGAAAGGTTATCAATTTCCCGGTAAGACAGGGCCAGTGCACGGTAGGTTTGCGCATCAGCCGCGTTGGTATGGCGTACCGGGTCCAGATACTCTATAGCTTTGGAGGTTTCACCCAGTTCAAAGGCAATCAGACCGGCATCCCTGAGTAACCGGCCATCAATGGACCGATCGTTTTCGCGATGCATGGCAATGATCTGTTCATACAAATCCAGCGCTCTTTCACGCTCGCCTGCCTCAAGGGCAGCATCGGCCTCTTTTGATAATTCTTCAATATGTCTCAAGGGTGCACATCCGGCAACGAATATTGCCAGGCTTAACGTAACAAACAGTATTTTTTTCATGTGGGCAAAAATACAGAATATTTGCGGAACACGGAAGCTTGCCGGCAGCATATCCGCAAGCAAACATATTCAGTGACCTGCGTGCATTATTCTGCCCGGAGGCTGTCGGTGGGGTTAGCCCTGGCTGCTTTCAGCGACTGGTATATCATGGCCAGGCCGCTGATGAAGGAAGCAAGCAACACTGCAAGCACAAACAAATGCCATTGCTGTGAAATGTTGATCCTGAAGGCAAAATTATTCAGCCAACTGTCTACCACCAGCCAGGACGCAGGAATGGCAATTAACGCACCTGCCAGCAACCAGCGCGACAATTCACCCATCAATTCAAACACAATGCGCCAAACAGAAGCCCCGAATGTTTTTCGTATGCCAATCTCCTTGACCTTGCGCGTAACCACAAATGAGGTCAGAGAATACAATCCCATAAAGGAAATAATGACAGCCAAAATGGCAGCCGTAGTGATCATTTGATTGATCCGTTCCTCCTGTGTATACATCTGTTGGAAGATTTGATCCACGAAAATGAAGTCTGCCACATAAGCAGGGTCGGCAGACTCAAACAATGTTTTTGCATAATCCATTACTTCCAGCATATAACCGGGTTTGAACCGAATACTGATCATAAAAAAGTTCTGAGAGTACATGGTGAAAGCGATGGGGTCAATTTCATGATGCAGCGACCGGTAGTTGTAATCTGAGATCACGCCGATAACCCTTCCCCTGTGATTCCAAATATAAATATCTTCTCCCACAGGATCTTCCAGTCCAAGCTTTCTGGCAGCAGCCTCATTGATCACGATGGCATCCCTGTCGGTTCCCATGGCCGGATCGAAATCGCGGCCACTGACAAACTGCATACCGAAGGTTTCAAAATAGTTATACTGCACACGGTTTTCATGGATCATGATGGCTGTGGAGGGATCCTGATCGTAACGATAGGCATTTTGCACCGACATACTTTGTCCGGGAATGCCTTGCGACGCAGTGACCTGGATCACACCCGGATGCTGTTTTAACTCCGCAGCAAGGGCCTCATATGACCGGTGCAGTGTGGCGGTGAGACTTTGCATGGATATCACATGTTCGCGGTCAAAACCAAGGTCTTTGTGCTTCATGTAAGAAACCTGTTTATGAACCAGTAACAAGGTGGCAATAAGAAATATGGAAATGGCAAACTGCAATCCGGCCAAAACTTTTCTGAAGGTATTGGGTTTGCCGCTTTTCTGTATGAGCCCCTTGAGCACCAGTGCTGGCTGATAATGAGACAGGTAAAAGGCCGGATACAATCCCGCTAATATACCAACCAGCATGGCAAATCCAAGCATCCATACAAACATGAAGGGGTTTATCCAATAGGCCAGTTGAAATTTTTCATCCAACATCACGGAAAAAGGCCCGATCAGCAACTCGTTGGCAGCCAGGGCAAACAAGAATGCCAGCAAAGCCACCAATACCGACTCACCAATAAACTGCCGCACAAGATCCGGTTTCCCCGCACCTACAACCTTACGCATACCAATCTCCCGGGCACGTTTCTCCGACTGGGCCGTCATCAGGTTCACGAAATTAAAAACCGCGATCAGCAATATGAATAAGGTCAGAAAAGAAAAAACATACACATTGCGTATGTCCCCGGTAACTTCCATGGACATATTGAAGCGCGAATGCAGATAAATGCGTTCAAGGGGTTGCAATCCATGTGCGAAATAAAATCCATGGGGCTGAAACATTTCATTGATGAAATCATCAGCAATTGCGATGGCTTTTTGCGAGAACTCATCCGGACAACTGCCGTCCCTTATCATCAAATACGTTAAAAATGCCACCCCGTCTTGGTCCACAATATTATAATCCGGCCTGATCATCGACGTAATAGATGCCACCACCTGTGCCTGCATATGAGAATTTGCCGGGAAGTCCTCCATAATTCCGGTTACGCGATAATCATGACCGGAAACCCTGATTGTTTTATCCAACACTTCAGTATCGCCAAAAAACCGGATGGCCGCGGTTTCAGAAAGCACAACACTAAACGGGTCCCGAAGCACGGTTTCAGCACTACCAATTAGCAATGGAAAACTGAACATGTTGAAAAATGTCGAATCCACAAAGTGTATTTCTTCTCCGGCAAATCGCCGGTCATCAATATGAACGTCCTGCCTGTAAAAAACCCTGACCCTCACGGCATATTTTACTTCAGGTACCTGGTCGAGCATCAGTTGTGCTATGTTGCCATTGGTTACCGCAGCCGATATTATCTGGCCGTCAGCCATATTGCCTTCTATGGTAAAACGGTAAATGTTTTCACTGTTCTCATGAAAACGGTCGTAGCTGAGTTGATGCCATACATAGATCATCAAAAGCATGGAAACAGAAAAGCCAAACCCAAGACCAATGATATTGATCATCGCGTAAGCTTTGTTTTTCTCCAGAAATCGCCAGGCAATTTTAAAGTAATTCCGTATCATGTGAATGGTTTTTAGTTGACACCAATGGTAATCCTTTTCCCAACTTTATACCATACAATATAAAAGCTTGACATACATGATCTTATAACACTTCATAAGATAATATGCAAGTACAGATTGTTCATTTTCGTACGCAACTGTTTCAAAATGAACAGCATTTTTACAGGCCGGCGGCGGGATAAAACCAATTCGTCAGTTAAACCCGTAAGATGTTGATCCCGGTTATAAACCTAATCCAACATGCAAGTAAGAAGGAACGGAAATTTCCGGATAAAAAAACGTTACATACAATAACAATCATCTAATTTTGTTAAAAAAAAGTTGTCTCTTTGCATCCAAATAAAATGAAAGATATGTTTTTCATTCGCAATTTATTGATTTTGTTCATCATTCTTACATTTTCCGGTAATGTTGTTCACGGAAGCATCTCCCCCGGTGAGGAAGAAAATCCGGATCCGGTCACGGGCGTGCCTGTTTTTCTGTCGCCGGCAGAAGCCTCTGCCTATTTAGACAGCCTGGTAAAAAAGGACAATCTATGGAGGGATAAGGACGACACCCTCAAGCTATACCTGCGCCGGATCGTCGATCATTATAAGAAGCCGTTTGACACTGTAAGGACCGGACTTACCGGGTATCCCTTCCAGCTCATTGAGATATTTCCTGCACAAATCATTCACCACGACACATTGCCTTTACGGTGGCTGGATCAGAGGCAGTTTTTCGTAGATACAGTGCCATTGGAGAAAGACCCGTTTATTACGCAGAAGACACTGGTTTTCCGTGCGCTGGATGCGGAATTCATTCCTTTCCGGGCAGATACACTGTATCCGCAAATGGATCTGATCATAGATTCCCTTTTGCAGGTTCGGGACACCATCACCGAGATGCGGATTGATTATGCCTTTCTGGAAGCCAAAAACATCCGCATACACCGGTTGCAGAGGGACAGCATCCTTCCACCCGTACTTGCGCCTGATAGCCGAAAATCAGTCCGTTTCATGGCCGACTCCACCCATATCGTCATCTCGGATACCACCCATGTGCTAATGGGTGCCGAAGATTCTCCTTTTTACATTGTTTCGCACGAGAGCATGCCCGACTCCATTCAAAGTGCCGTTTCTGCTTTGCTCTCGTATACGTGGGAACGTGACTCCATATTGATCTATTTTCATGATACGCAAGGTCGAAAAACACCATTTTGGCTGACAGCAGATGAAGATCCACTCTACAGGTATTGGGTAAAAAATGCCGAAAATGACTCCATTAGCCTATGGATCGGCAATCCTTCAAAGTATAACATAAGCATGGCCCTGGAAGAAGACGTGTTTATTGAACGTCTTCGCATTCAAACAGTAGAAGATTTGCCTATAGTATCGGTAAGTCCCGACATATCTCTGGCGAGGATGCGCCCGTTGGATGAAATACCCGTTTACTGGGATCATGGCATTTCCACTTCCCTCACATTTAATCAAAACTATCTTTCAAACTGGGCGCGGGGTGGAGAAAGTTCTTTATCAGGACTTTTCAACCTTAGTGCAAGGGCAACATACCATGATAAGGCGTCGGCTGTGAAGTGGACAAATAATGCCCGCCTCCGCTATGGCACCACAAGAACCAAAGAACACGGAGCCAGAACAACAACCGACATCATTGAAATAAACTCCCAATATAACAAAAAGATATGGGATAACATCGATTTCAGCAGCGTGGTATACATGAAAAGCCAGGTTGCCAAGGGCTATAATTTCCCCAACGACTCGGTGCCGGTATCCAAATTCCTGAACCCGGGCGCCATTACCCTTGGTGCAGGTCTGGAATTTGAACCATTCAAAGACACCAAGCTCAATTTTTCGGCCCTTTCGTATCGAAATACATTTGTTTTAGACACCACAAATATCAACCAGACAACCCATGGTATTGAACCCGGCAAGAGAGCCCGCCAGGAGTTGGGCGGTCAGTTATTGGTCAAAAACAGCTTCAGTATTTTTAACGGTTTAACGGTTGATAATTCTGTCCGGCTGTTCTCTAATTATGTGCGTAAACCCCAAAATGTGGATATTGACTGGGAGCTAAGTCTCGAACAGGAAATCAACTGGTATTTTACGGTAAGGTTTAATTTTCATCTCATTTATGATGATGATGTTCGTTTTCCGGTACTCGACGATCAGGGAGAGCCCGTAACGCTTCCTGACGGCAGCATAAAACAATCCGCCAAAGCGCAAATCAATCAATTTCTGGGGATAACGGTTGCTCTCAGGTTTTAACAAGGGTCAGTAGATCGCACGCTCAAGTGACCTTGCCTTATCGGGTATGCGAAGCATGGTATAGAGCTGATACATTTTCATGAGCAAGGCCTGCTCTTCCGGTTTTTTTTCATAAGCCTTATCGAGCCATAAAACGGCTGAGTCCAGTGCTGCCTCAGATTCTCTTCTTTTTTGCCGTACCATTTCACTATCGGTAAGCTTCCTGGATTCTTCCTCTATTTCAGCACCAATATTGTAATAACATGTTGCGATATTGATGTAGGCAGTTAAATGATCGGGATCATGCTCAACAGCCTCAAAATAGGACAGAATGGCCTCTATGTAGTTACCTTGCTGTTGTTTTATCAAGCCTTTGGCATAATGATAAGAGGCATTGGACGGATCGTCAGAGATGGCTCTCTCCAAGACAAGGAATGCACTGTCCATCTCCTGTCTATGCACATAGAAATCCACCAACAGCAATACAAGGGATTCATTTTCCTCATACTTCCGGATACCTTTCTTCAGCTTCTTCTTCGCTGCCGTGGCATCACCCTTTTCAATCCTGGCATGGTAAAGCAAGTGCGCCACATTGGGTGAATAGTTATATTCCTGCAACATATCGAGATAGGTAACGGTCTTTTCCCAATCCTCACTTTGATATGCGGCAAGTCCGGCATTATAGATCAGATTGGTATCGGGTTCCATTTCCATAAAGGGTCTTCCAATGATCTCGATGGCATGTTCAAAAGCCTTCAGGGCTCCTTCCATCTCACCACTATCGAAATAACGCTTACCCAGTTGCTGAAAATCGTTGGCAAGCATTATATACCTTGGTTTAAGCCTATTTTCATTTTGCACGGAAGGGTCCAGTTCAAGCATCTGCTCAAAAGAGGAAAAAGCAACATACAATTGATCGGTATATAGACTGGTTTTTCTCTGATCGTTGGTGGCTATTCCGTCGCGATAAGCCGTTTGAGCCAGCAAACCCCTGTAAAACCAAGTCCTTGGCCAAAGAGCAAACTGTTCATCTTCAACCATTCCCTCAATAATCATCTTTGCTTCATCATACTTTTTGGTATCGATCAGATTGCGTACACCAATATACTTGCTTTTTTGCAGAGCCGGAAAGATTGAACAACCGGCCAATGCAAGGCTAATCAATATAAAAAACAGTTTTCTCATTATCCCACAAAAATAATAAATACCAATGGAAGATCAGCAAATGATAACTCCCGGTATCATGCAATATGCATTTCTTAAAACGATCACGACAAAGAGAGATTGTACAACAGCAATGTTATTTGCTGATCACTCAACGGTTCAGGAACAGTACTTCTGCGTGATTACCGCCCTGCTCAAAAAACAACTGAAGGATATAGATGCCCGCTGGTAAATGTGACAGATCCGGTGATTTCCAGATGCCATTCCGGTGAATTGAAAATGTATCTTGCAGATGAACGGAGCCGGAGGAGTCAACCAAACGCAATTTTCCAGAGATATCTCTGTGTAAACTTTGAATCCGGAAACGATCAGCTACCGGATTGGGATAGATCTTGAAGCTGCCGGTTATCACTTCGGTCAAAGATGTTTCCATGTCCACCAGGACCTCTCCCTCCATACCTTCGCTGCAATACCACGAAGCATTCACAGCTTCAACCGTGTAAAGGCCTTCAGGCTGAGGGCCAAAGGAGAGTGGCTGACCTGTTCCGGTTTTTTGTGTTACCAACTCTTCCGCATTTCGATAGAGAAAATATACCGCGGTTGTTTCGCTGCCGCTGAGACCCACTTCCACACCCTCTTCGCCGGGGCTGTAAGTGCCACCGCCTGTGACTTCAAACACCTGCGGCCGCGGAACAAATGCAACATTCAACGCTCCGGTTTCACTGCTGCAGGGCACACCCCCATCTTCCGCCAGCACAACATATTGTCCGGGCAAATCGTATCCCGCGAAAACCAGCACATCACCTGTTCCGTTTATTGCTTCGGAAATCTGCACACCATCGTGCCATAGCGTATACTGCACACCTGTTTCTGACCCATCCAGGATGAAGTCAACCAGCGGGTCATCTTCACAAAAAGTACCTTCCACAGTGAGCCCGAAAACCTGGGGTGCATCCAGCATGAATACTTCAGCCGAATCGAAGCCCGGTAATCCCTGCTGATTCTGTACAATCGCCTGGAAGATGCCCGCTTCATTCACGGTCAGGGTGTTGTCGTTCGACAGCACCTCACCGGTCTCCTGATTGATCCACGTATAGGTATATCCCTGCTCATATCCTGCATCAAAGGTATGGCTCTCCCCCGGACAAATGGAAACATCGCCGCCGATATCAACCACCGGCGTGCCCTCGTAGTCAAAAAAAAGATCGTCAATGATCAGGTTGCTGCCGGAAACAATGAATGGAGATGCTGAAGAAAGTATTACAATATTTAAGGAGTCCGGTTCCTGGTAACTGAAATACTGAAGGGGAAAAGAAAACGCTGTGTATTCAGCTTCCTCAAACAGCACGGTCAGTCCGAATGCGATGGAATCCCTTTGCGCAGTGACTTCATTATACCGCGAAAGCAGAATGCCAATCCCGCCGAAGTCATCTCCGGGTGAGGAATATTTGTAGTAGCCCCCAAGCTGTGCCGGGCGGTCGGAGAAAGGAACACCAATAAACTCCGTGTCTTCCGGATTGATAAGGTCAATATTCAGTGTCCCCAAAGATAACAACCCGGGTATGGTTTCTCCGAAAAATGTGCTGGTGGTGAGACTGGCTGCATAGTTACCGGTATGGCTGTCGGTGGTTTTCTCCACGGTAAAAAGAAAAATAGGGAAGCCTCCCGTTAATGAATTTGGAGAATCCCAGAACTCGGGGTTGTTATTGTTGCCGGGCGGCCAGCTTTCAAAATCACCGTTTGGAATAACTCCCTGCCCGTAAAGATTATTGTATAGGAATAAGAACACCGTTATGCCTATGATTTGCAATGGTAAAATTGTGTTTTTCATCTGTTTATA
>REEA01000032.1 GCA_007695305.1 Bacteroidia bacterium | reverse complement strand
CAGTCCGAGCGTAACGGCAAAGCTGTAAGCCCATGCGGCTGTGATTGCCACACCAATCAGCGTCATCATGCCAATAGCATTTTGGCGCACTTCTTCATAAAGACCTTTCAGAAAAGGCCAGCCTCCATAGAAAAAGATAAATGTACTTAAAGCAGCCAATACATAACTATCGCCCGTAAATGAAACTTCAAAACCAAACCAATCCTGTATCATCTGTGAAAGGACAAGTATCGGTATGGTAATCACAAGGCTTATCCAAAACCTTTTTTTGAAGTCCTCAATATGATGCCCCGCATGTTTATCGTGGCCGTTATCGTCCGAATGGCCTTTTTCATGATGTTCGTTATGATGATTGTTTTGCATAATCCTATTATTTTTTAATGCACATGCCCCGGCTCCTGCTGTCTTCTTGCACTTTCCTTTTCGGGAGCGGCTTTTTTAAATTCCCTTTCTTTTACTTCACCGCAGCGAAGCATGACATCCCCGAAATAGGGATTGGCTATTAGTGCTGTATCGCTTAGCCACCAGGCACCTCTGTCGTCAAAAGCCATCGGGCAAAACTGATGATACACTTCTATGTCTTTCACCCCGAAACTTTCTACTGACGCTGCCAACACATCTGAAAAGGGTTCAAAGGCATGCCGTAAATGCTCTATATCTCCGGCATCTTTCATGTCATGCATTGCTTTTTCCAATGCATCTAAATGTTCCATCCATAAGTCATGAGCATCTGAAGCTAAAAGTGTCATGTCCATTTCATTCAAAGCCGCTTCCACATCGGGCAGTGCATTATTTGCGGCAGCGTAATCTGTTTCGATTAAAGCTTCACTCAAGCTAAGATATGCTGTAAAAAGCTTGCTTAACTGTGCTTTGAATGCTTCCGGTGTTTCATCTTTAAAATCACCAACATCCACAATAAATTCTATTTCTTCAACTTCGAGTAAATGCCTGCCCATCAGGCTGGCTTTGCCTGACAACTGTGCAGCAGCATCTATGCTGAAAGCACCGTGAACAGCAATTTCTTCACCTTCCTTCAGCCCATCCAGAATGATGTAACTATCACCCAAATGCTCCCCGAGTACAACTTCCCGGAATTGAAAAATCGTTTCCTCAACTCCAGGCTTTTTTACATAAACCACAGATGTTTTTCCGCCCCACAACACGGCTGTCTTGGGAACGGTTATCACTTTTCCGAATTGGTCAAATTTGCTATGGATTACACCATTCAGGAACATGCCCGGCCTGAACCTTCCATCGCGGTTATCTAAGCTTGTCCTGACTCTTGCTATCCTTGTACGCTCGTCAACATAAGGGTCAACAAACTCTACCCGGGCTGTCATTTTTTGTTCAGACCTGTCACCTGCACTGAAAGTAACGGTATCACCAACGTTTATCCAGGAAAGGTCTTCTTCATAAGCTTCAAACACCACCCATACCTTACTCAAATCACTGATTTCAAACAATACCGTTCCGGCACTGAAATAGTCGCCGGTTGTGACATTCCGCCGAACCACAACGCCACTGACATCGGCATAAATATCTATTTCAGTCTGTACTTCACCTTTTTCTTCTATCTGTCTGATTTGTTCATCGCTTAACTTCCATTGTTTGAGTTTTTGGCGGGCTGCCCTGACAAGCACAGGTCGTGTTTCTTCATGTTTTAATGCTTCAAAAAGTTCGCGTTGAGCAGCTACTAATTCCGGTGAATAAATGGAAGCCAGCCGTTGCCCCCTGCGGACAAATTCACCTGTGTAGGTGATATACAGCCTTTCTATCCTGCCGGGTAAATGAGCGGTTTGTGTGGATGTCCGGCGTTCATCTGTTTCTATACGCCCGTTCAGTTCCAGCTTTTTTTCCGGTATTTGAGAACTTACCTTCATTGTCCTGATATGTGCCAATCTGATGGCTGTTTCAGACATCCTGATTTCCGTGAAAGATTCACTTTCGTCAACTGCATCTACCGGCACCAGATCCATTCCGCAAATCGGACAACTGCCAAAACCATCCTGCCTGATCTGCGGATGCATCGGACAAGTATGAACTTCGTCTTTATCCACGACAGCTTCATGCGTATGTTCATCATCGCTTGTGCCAAAGAAATACCACCCGGCAACTATGCCTGCGGTAAAGACAAGGATGATGATTGCAATTTGTTTTTTCATCTGTTTAGATTTTTGATAAATTGTTTCATGGTTTCATGGTTCTACTGTTTCATTGTTTAATCTTTTCATCTTTCTACTCCCAAACCCGTCGGACGCTTTAGAAGCGTACCGACGGGTGGGTGCTCATGGCCGCCGGTATAAATATGTTAAACCGGCTACAGCCGTATTGTTATCTTTTTTTGCGTTTACTAATTCCATTTCAAATTCCAGTATGCGTCTCTGCACATTCAGCATTTCATCAAAGGTTTTTCTGCCCGAACTGTAATCTTCCAGAATAATGCTCAAAGCTTGTTCCATTCTTTCTAATTGGCTGATATACAATGGTATTCGCCTTTGTGCATCCTGATAGCGACTTACCCATTCCTCCCATTTAGTAATCAACTGATTTTGTGCCTGTACTTTTTGAAAAGAAGCTGCTTTGCGATTAAATACGGCTTCCTGTTCTCTTGCCTGATACACCTTTCTTTGAAAAGGCAGGCGGAGACTCACCATCGGCATAAACATGGCCGAATGATTATTATTTTCAAGATTTTGCATCGCCATATATTCTACGCCAATGCCAAAAGAAGGCAAACCTGATTTTCGGGCAAGTTGCTGTTGTTCTGCATAAGCTAACTCTTTGTAAATATAAGATTCTATACCAGGGTGTTGCAAAAGCATGCTGTCTTTCAATTCTGCCATTGGATCGGTTAACTGCCGGGCTTCAAATGTGTCAGGCAGAGCAAAAAAACCTTCATACTCCCGGTTAAGCAGTGCTGCAAAACGATTATGAAGCGGATTTTTCTTTTCTTCAAGTTTCAGTAATTGGATTTTCAAATCTTCTTTTTCCACCTCTATCAAAATCAAATCTGCCATACTGGCCCGGCCTGTTTCATAACGTGTGATTACAATTTGCTCAATGCTTTCAAGCAATTCAATATTAGACCGCATCAGGCGGATTTCTTCTTCTAATTGCATTAGCTCATAGTAAGTCCCGGCAACATCAAAAAACAGTTGGTTTCTGCTTTGCTGATATTTTTCCAAAGCAAATTGAGCATTGTATGCAGCACTTTCCTGCATGACTTTTCTTGTCCCAAACCAGGGGAATGACTGCATCGCCCGAACTCCCGCAAGCTGTTGCTCCATTTGAAAGACAAGTGGTTGCGGAAAATACATTGCAGAAAGCTCTGTCATTGGTAAAAGCCGGGTTTGCACTACCTTTTCCACACCGGCCAGATATTGGTAATAATATGCCTGCAAATGCGCATTATTTGATGCTGCTTCATCCTGATAAGTTTCAAGCATATTATCCTGTGCAACAGCCTGCTTTACCGGCAAAATGCAAACGAACAAAATCGCGGCCAAAAGCAAAGCGGCACAGATTGTATTGACTTGTTTATTCATCTCATCATATTTTAATTTTTTTCTTTAATGGTATTCGACCTGTCTGCCGAACAGGCAGGTGGAACACCCAAAAATGTTTATTCCTTTGTGTCAAAAGCTTTTGGCATGGGTGTTTCATGATCTGTTGTTTTTACTTTTTAAAAGCGTTTCCTGCCAAAGTGCATACAAAACCGGTATGACAAATAAAGTCATGATAACAATCGTCATGCCTCCAAAAGCCGGAATTGCCATCGGTATCATAATATCGGAGCCTTTTCCGGTAGAAGTCAAAATGGGTAACAATGCCAGTAAAGTAGTGGCGGTTGTCATCAGGCATGGCCTCACCCGGCGGCTGCCCGCTTCAACTACGGATTCCCTGATCTGTTGAATGTTTTCAGGTTGGTTGCGTGCAAAAGATTGTTTCAAATACGTCGCCATCACTACCCCGTCATCAGTTGCAATGCCAAAAAGTGCCAAAAAGCCTACCCAGACAGCAATACTTAAATTAATCGGGTGTATCTGGAATAAATCCCGCATGTGGGCACCAAAAAGGGAGAAGTTCATAAACCAATCCTGACCGTAAAACCAAATCATGATAAAACCACCGGAAAATGCTACGGCAATGGCAGAAAAAATCATAAAAGATGTAATCAGCGAACGGAACTGAAAATATAACAACATTAAAATAATAAGCAAGACTAAAGGAATGACAATGCTAAGCCTTTTTTCTGCCCTTACCTGATTTTCGTATTCACCAATAAAGCGGTAACTCACTCCTTCCGGCAGTTCAAGTTCACCCGACTGAAGCAACCCGTCCAGATGGTTTTGTGCGTTTTCAACAACAGCTACGGCTGAACTACCTTCCAGTATGTCAAAAATTACATAAGTGGCAGGAAATGTATTCACTGACCTGATTGCCTGCGGCCCTTGCACATAATTAATATCAGCCAGTTGCCCCAATGGGATTTGAGCACCTGAAGGAGTGGAAACTAAAATCCGTTCTATATCATGCGGATTGTCCCTGAATTCACGGGCATAGCGTACACGCACCGGATACCGCTCCCTGCCTTCAACAGTTGTTGTGAGCGTCATGCCCCCGATAGCGACTTCTACATAATCCTGTACATCGCGTATCGTCAAACCATGCCGGGCAATTGCACGGCGGTTAATGTCAATTTCAAGATAGGGTTTGCCAACAATACGGTCGGCAAAAACAGTTGGCGGATTTACCCCCGGAACGTCCTGCAAAATATTTTCCATTTCCAGGGAAAAATCTTCTATGGTTTGCAGGTCTGGCCCCTGAACCAACATAGCCGTTGAAGCTCGTGTACCGGTTTGCAGCATCACCAGTCTGGTTTCTATAGGCTGCAACATGGAAGCAGTAGTGAGGCCGGGATAACGTGCAACAGCAGCTATTTCATCCCAAATATCGCGTGGAGACCGGATATGATCCCGCCATTGCCGGTAGTAGCTGCCCCTGCTGTCCGGAACGAGATTCCCGTTTTCATCACGAATAAATTCGCCCTCATTGTCCGTAGCAAAACGCACCCGCCTGCCCCTGTCATCCAGTTTGTATTCACTTTTATAATTAATCACATTTTCAAACATGGTAACCGGTGCCGGGTCTAATGCCGATTCCGCACGTCCGATTTTTCCGACAACAAGTTCAACCTCCGGAATAGACTGCACTGCCTTGTCCAGATATTTAAGCGTTTCCAGACTCTCCTCTATTCCGGCATGCGGCATCAGAATGGGCATGAGTAAAAAAGAACCTTCATCCAGCCGGGGCATGAATTCTTTATCAATACCGGGAAAAGTCGAATACAAATTATGCCATACTTTTGTTGTACGAATGTTCATTCCGGTTTTATCAAAACTATTTGCTACAAAGCCAAAAACATTTCCAAATCCCAACCAAATTGTAACACCAAGCAAGATGGAAAAAGCCGGTAAAAGCAGGAATAATCCTTTGTTTGCCAGGCACCATTTTAATATCGCCCGGTAAAAACGAATAAAAATTAAAAAGAATCCCAACACAAAGCCAATAATCAGGAATACAAAAATGGTATTCATCAGCAAAGAACGTGCAGGGCCAAGTGGCAGCCAGCTTTCTGCCAATATTAAAGTGATAAAAATTACAGAAATGGCAATTGTGATGTATGAATGCACATCAGAACTGAAAACATCAGTAAACTCATCAAGCAGGTTATTTACGCCAAATAACAGCAGTACAATACCTGCCAGCGGGAAGAACAAAACAGCTACCAGTATGCCAGC
>REEA01000033.1 GCA_007695305.1 Bacteroidia bacterium | reverse complement strand
CGCTGATAAAAATCCGCGGTGATCAGCGTTTGCCAAAGGCAATCCGTGGCATACGCGTTCCAATAATCATCCTCCTGTCTGTCAAAACATTCGACATGGGTATTTCAATGCTATTATCAAAACAGGCATTTATGATGAATCGAAAGGCATCTTGAAACAACCCTCAGTCATTCAAAATGCCTGCAGCCAGGTTTTGTTCCCATTTCCATGCTGAGTCCATCATCTCATCCAATCCCTTTTCAGCTTTCCATCCAAGCCTGAGGTTTGCCAGTGTGGTATCGGCCCGGAGTTGTTCAACATCACCCGGTCTTCGCTCATCAAAAGTCCACTTCAACGCAACGCCGCTGGTTTTTTCAAATGACGCGATTGCTTCGAGCACACTGTATCCTGTTCCGGTACCAAGGTTAAAAACTTCATGGGGTGCTTCATTTTGATGATCAAGCATGCGCTTCAATGCGACCACATGCGCCTTTGCAAGGTCAGACACGTGGATATAGTCTCGTATGCAGGTTCCGTCGGGTGTATTATAGTCATTGCCAAACACCCTTAGCTGATCCCTGATGCCAATGGCTGTTTGAGTGATAAAAGGGACAAGGTTGTTGGGCACACCCAGGGGCAATTCTCCCAAAAGTGCGCTTTCGTGGGCACCGATGGGGTTAAAATAGCGCAGAGAAATGGCCTGGAGGGGTGTTCTCCCTGCAATATCATGAATCATTTCCTCAGATATTTTCTTGGTGTTGCCGTAAGGCGACATGGCTTTTTTTACCGGTGCTTTTTCGGTCAGTGGTAATTGATCGGGTTCACCGTAAACCGTACATGAAGACGAAAACACCAGGCGAGCATTCGCTCCCATACCGGTCATGCATTCCAGTAAATTGATCAACGACACCAGGTTGTTATGGTAATACTTCAGCGGTTTCTCCACCGATTCGCCCACTGCCTTGAAGGCGGCAAAATGGATCACACCCTCAATGCCCCGGTGCCTTAAAAAAAAATCATCAAGGAGAACCTTGTCCGTCATGTCTATTTTCTCGAACAAAGGCCTTTTGCCGCTTATCCTGGCGATCAGCTCAATGATTTTTTGGCTTGAGTTGGCCAAATTATCAATAACAACCACTTCAAAACCATTTTGTTGCAATTCAACAACCGTATGTGATCCAATGTAACCGGTGCCTCCGGTAACAAGAATTTTTTTTGCCATGACCTGCTCCTCTCAAAAACTCCAGTAGGTTAAATTGTTGATTTTGCTCCGGTAAATACCTTTAATATCAACCAATATGCCCTGTGTATTATTGCCCATGAACTTTTTGAAATTCTCTTCGGTGTAAGAAAGGTATGCATCGTGACTTACAGCTACCACCACTGCATCGTAGTCATCACGTTTAACCTCTGTCAGCTCCAGGCCGTACTCAGCCATTACTTCATGGCTATCGGCATAGGGGTCGGTGACATCCACGCTTACACCATAGCTTTGCAGTTCACTGATCAGGTCAACTACCCGTGAGTTTCTGATATCGCTTACATTCTCCTTGAATGTGATACCCATCACCAGTACTTTTGTTTGCAGCACGTTCTTGCCTGCTGCGATCAGCCTTTTAACCAGCTGTTTGGCTGCATAGAAACCCATTGAATCGTTTACAAACCTCCCGGAGTTGATCACCTGTGGGTGGTACCTGTATTCTTTCGCCTTGTAAACCAAATAGTAAGGATCAACACCGATACAATGACCGCCAACCAGTCCGGGATAAAACTTTAAAAAGTTCCATTTGGTGCCGGCTGCTTTCAGAACATCATATGTGTTGATATTCATTCGGTTAAAAATGATGGACAATTCATTCATGAGGGCAATATTGACATCCCTCTGGGTGTTTTCAATAATTTTTGCTGCTTCAGCCACCTTTATGGTTGGTGCCCGGTGAACGCCCGCCTCAACAATCAGTGAGTAGACGTTGGCGATGTTATCAAGGGCTTCATCATCATTACCCGAAACCACTTTTGTTACCGTTGTTAGTGTATTTACCTTATCACCGGGGTTAATACGCTCCGGGGAGAAGCCCACTTTAAAGTCTTTCCCCTGCTTCAGACCCGACTCTTTTTCGAGTATGGGGACACAATCCTCCTCGGTGCATCCGGGATACACGGTAGATTCAAAGACTACGTAGTCTCCCTTTTTCAGTATCCGGCCCACCGTTTTTGTAGCCGCGAACAACGGTCCCAGATCCGGCAGATTATGGTCATCGATGGGTGTCGGCACCCCGATAATGTGAAAAGATGCTTTACGAAGGTCTTCCGGGTCGCTCGTAAAGTGGATGTCGCAACCTTCAAATGCGCCGGGTAAGAGCTCCTTACTCGGATCAATGCCTTTTCGCATCATTGCCACTCGCTCAGTGTTGATGTCAAAGCCCGTGACCTTGATCTTTCCGGCGAATTCCAGGGCGATTGGCAGGCCAACGTATCCCAGGCCTATCACGGACAATCCGGTTTCTTTGGTCAATAATCTTTGGTAAATGTTATGCATGTTTCCTTGTTTTTGACGCAACAGGGGAGGGCAGGGTGTTGCTTTAACCCATAAGGCTTGTTTTACTGCTTCAGCTTGTTGTGCTATTCATCAATTTTTGAGACTTTTCCGTTCGTGAGGCGGTATTTTAGTTTGCTTTCCGGACAGGTGGCAAATCCTTCGGTATTGAAATGCAGCCTGTGTCCGTACTCACTCATCCATCCTTTATGCTTTGCCGGGTTGCCGGCTACGAGTTCATATGGCAGCACACTTCGTATCACCACGGCGCCTGCGCCAATAAAGGCAAAAGCGCCGATTTCAATCCCGCAAACCACGGTGGCGTTAGCACCAATGGTTGCCCCGTGCCGCACAAAGGTTTCCACGTACTGATCCTTGCGTACCACGGCACTCCGGGGGTTCACGATATTGGTAAACACCATGGAAGGCCCAAGGAACACATCGTCTTCGCAGATCACACCGGTGTAAATCGAAACGTTGTTCTGTACCTTCACATTGTTTCCAAGCTTTACACCTGCAGCCACCATCACGTTTTGACCGAAACTGCACCCTTTACCGATCTCACAACCCGTCATGATATGGGAAAAGTGCCAGATTTTGGTCCCTTTGCCTATTTTGCAACCGGGTTCCACTACCGCTGTTTCATGGGCAAAATAATCCTGGTTTTCTGTGTTTGTATTCATTTTTATTCACTTAGATGTTTTCCGGCTGAGGATGACTTTCCGAAAACGATTCTTTGCAGAACTTTTCCTTAGTCAAAATAGGATAATACACTGCTTGTTATATACTGAAGCTGTTCTTCGTCCAGTTCTGTATGCATGGGAAGGGAAATCACCCTTTCGCTAAGGTCTTCCGTTACCGGGAAATCCCCCGCTTTATATCTCGGATCCATGTAGGCTTTTTGTAAATGCATCGGCACCGGGTAATAAACCATGGCAGGTATATCCTTTTCCCTGAGATACTCCTGAAGTCCGAAACGGTCAACACCATCAACTTTCAAAGTGTATTGGTGAAAAACATGGGTGGAATAGGGCACCCTTGCGGGGATGGTTAATCCCGGGTGGTTTTTAAATGCATTGTCGTAGAAAGCGGCGGCTTTGTTACGGGCGGCCGTGTAAGCATCCAGATGACGGAGCTTGATTCGCAAAATCGCGGCCTGGATACTGTCAAGACGAGAGTTGACACCAACAGAATCATGATAGTACCTGACTTCCATTCCATGGTTGACAATAACCCTGAGCTTTTGGGCCAGTGCTTCATCGTTGGTAAACACCGCGCCACCGTCACCATAGCAACCCAGGTTCTTCGACGGGAAAAAGGAAGTACAGCCGATGTGTCCCAAAGCACCCGTTTTTCTTCTGCTGCCATCAGCAAAGATATAATCGGCGCCTATGGCCTGCGCATTGTCTTCAATAACATACAGACCGTGTTTACCTGCCATCTCCAGCAAAGGCTCCATGTGGGCGCTCTGGCCAAACAAGTGCACGGGAACGATGGCTTTGGTTTTGGGAGTAATGGCCTTTTTGACAGCCTCCGGGTCAATGTTGAAGGTGTCAGGGTCAACATCCACCAGTACAGGCGTGAGTCCCAGCAAAGCAATCACTTCCACCGTTGCAACGAATGTAAATGATGTGGTGATCACTTCATCACCGGGTTGCAGCCCCAGTGCCATCATGCTCACCTGCAGGGCATCCGTGCCATTGGCGCATGGGATCACATGCTTAACATCCAGGTAAGCCTCCAGGTCCTGCTGAAAAGCTTTTACTTCAGGTCCGTTGATGTATTGGGTGGACCCAATGACCTGCAGAACCGCTTCATCCAACTCTTGCCGGATGTGTGCATACTGGCGCTTGAGGTCAACCATCTGAATTTTCTCCATGGAATTGTTTGTTAAGGATAATTTGTAAAGGCATTATTGAGGCACAAAGATAAAAATTATTCTGCCTGAGGCCGGTTGGAGGCTGATAATTTGCCATACAACCCTTCCGGGTATCAGCAAAGAACGTTTTTTCCCAATGCCTGTTCGTTTTCTGGTTTTCGCTTCTTATCTTTGCTTTTTGCAAAATGACCTTCATGATGGGCTATTTGTATCAGTTTGGAATCGGGTTGTATATGCTTTTCATGCGCATTGCTGCATTGTTTTCCGCAAAAGCAGACTTGTGGGTAAGGGGCAGGAAAAACTGGCGGCAACAAATGGCAGGAGCTGCATATGATGATGCATCCGTCAGGAATAATATTCGAACCATCTGGTTTCATTGTGCATCCCTGGGTGAATTTGAACAAGGCCGCCCCGTATTGGAGGCCTTCCGGGAAAGGAACCCTGACTGGCGCATATTGCTTACCTTTTTCTCGCCCAGCGGATACGAATACCGTAAACACTACGAGCATGCATACCATGTATGCTACCTGCCTATGGATAGCCTCCCCAATGTGAGGAAGTTTCTTGACATCTGGAATCCGGAAATTGCCGTTTTCGTGAAATATGAGTTCTGGTTCAACTATCTGCGTGAGCTGGCAGCCCGCCGGGTGAAATTGTTTGTTATTTCAGCGGTGTTCCGGAAAAAGCAGCACTTTTTCAGGTTTTATGGGTACTGGTTCAGAAAACAACTCCGGCATGTCACCCGTTTTTTTGTGCAGGATGAGGCTTCCCGGCATTTACTTGCCAATTATGGCATTACAAATGTGAAAGTGAGCGGTGATACCCGCTTTGACAGGGTTTATGCCCTTGCACAGGAAGAACATGCCATCCCCGGTATAGAGACCTTTGTCCGGGGAAATAAAATACTGGTGGCAGGCAGTACATGGCCCAAAGATGAACGCCTGCTCAAGGGTTTGTTAAAAAGCATGCCACAAAACCTCAGGGTGATCGTTGCACCTCATGAGGTATCCGATGATAAAATTAACCGGTTGATGCAACAAGCCGGTCCATCGGCTTGCCTCTACAGCTCCTTCAGCGATGCGGAAAATGATGGGTGCAGAGTGATGATCATCGACCGCATCGGACTTCTTTCAAGGCTGTATCGCTATGGTGATATTGCATACATAGGCGGTGGTTTCGGCGAGGGCATTCACAATATACTGGAGGCGGCAACCTATGGAATCCCCGTTGTTTTCGGACCAAATCACGGCAAATTTGTAGAGGCGCGTGAGCTGATTTCCGGTGGAGGCGCCTTCTGCATTCGTGATCAGCAGGAACTGAATGATTTGTTCTTATTGCTGATGAATGATGAATCCATGCGAAAAAAAGCCGGATCTGTCTGCAAAGAATATGTGGAAAAAAAACAGGGAGCAGTGAAAATGATCATGCAAGATCTCGGGGAAGCGTCAATGAAAAATACTGGGCCTTCCTCAAAATAACTTTTTAACCTGCATTATTCACAAAAAGCAAACAAATTGTTGTATCTAATTGATTAAATGGCAGTAAGAGCATATCCTTGCAAAAACTCAATTTGTTTGCTTTTTTCAAGTGCTTTTACTTCAGGCCA
>REEA01000117.1 GCA_007695305.1 Bacteroidia bacterium | reverse complement strand
TTGATTTGCAGGTTATCTGTCATACAGGGCATTTCATTCATTAATTTTAACATTTCAGTCACTTCTATTCCAGGCAAAGATATTACTTTAGGTAATTTTCGGCTTAATAATCAGGAATTAACCCGAAACGCTCATGGTAATACTTTGTGCTCTACTTTTACTTGTTGCAGACTCCAGTGATGTCAGAACCATCATCGAGGGCTCAGTTTTTAATAATTCTGGCCAACCTGTACATGGTGCCAATGTTTATCTTGAACATACATATGAAGGAACCTCTACCGATGCCGACGGTTTCTTTAGCTTTGCAACCAGGCATTCGGGCAGTCAGCAAATCATTGTTCAGGCACTGGGTTATAAAACTCAGGCAGTACAGGTTCATATCAACGGTAACACCATCCATATAACCATTCAGCTTAAGGAGCAGGTAACGGCTCTACATGCGGTTTCTATTACAGCAGGTGTAATAGAAGCCTCCGACGAAAGCAGGGCCGTTGTTCTTCGCCCTGTCGATATTGTTACTACACCGGCAGCAATGGGAGATATTGTCGGTGCTTTCAAAACTCTTCCTGGAACGAGCGAAGTCGGAAATGACGGTCGTCTATTTGTGCGGGGCGGAGATGCTTCAGAAACGGGTATATATATAGACGGACTAAAAGTGGGTAGCGCATTCCGGACAACGGCGCCAAATGTCCCTTCAAGGACAAGGTTTAATCCCAATCTCTTTAAGGGCTCGTTTTTCAGTACAGGCGGGTATTCAGCCGAATACGGTCAGGCACTTTCTTCGGTGCTATCCTTACAAACAGTCGATATCCCACTTCGCACACAAACGGATCTCAGCATGATTACAGTAGGTGGCGGGCTCAATCATACGCAGGTTTGGGACAGCAGCAGCCTGATGGTTTCAGCAAATCTGCTTGATCTTAATCCCTACCACAGTGTTGTTAACCAGAATTTTGATTGGGTACGAAGCCCCTACGGCCGGGATGCAGAACTATCGTTCAGAAGAAGGTTTGGCAAAAATACGATGGCAAAAGGATATCTTTACCATGACACTGGAGGCATGTCTCTTTGGAACAATACAGGCCACTCCGATGAAAAAGAATTAATCGACATTAAGAACGGGTTTAATTACGGGCAGGCAACTGTCCGATATGTTGGAACCGATGTAATTTACAGGGGGGGGGTGTCATATACTGATAACTCAGAAACGTTTTTGATAGATGATTTCAGTCTGAATGCATCTCACCGCTTATTACACGCAAAAATGGTTTCTGAAAAATTATTTTCGGAGAGATTTTCCCTCAAATCCGGAGTTGAGTTATATTTGAAAAACTACACTGAATCATTCAGATCCGAATCCATCAGCAGGAGCTTCCGTGATGAACAATACAACCTGTTTTCTGAAGGTGATTATGTTTTCAGTAACACATTTACAGCCCGAGCTGGATTGCGAACAGGATACAGTAATCTAACAGGACGGCAATGGTTGCATCCAAGGCTTTCAGTGACCTACCGATTACCAGAATATATGGGACAAATTTCTATGGCTGCCGGGGTGTTTAACCAGTTCCCTGAGCCCGGTTTTAGGGTGCTCGAAACCGGACTGGAACCAATCATATCCCGGCATCTGATTCTAAATTATTTGGTAAGCAAGAACAACAGGACGTTTCGAGCCGAAGCCTTTTACAAAGACTACAACGGGCTGATGACCTACCAGGGCCCGAGGTTTCAATATGAACAGATCCAACAAAAAGGAGACGGAGTAGTAAGAGGTTTCGACTTTTTCTACCGCGACCAAGCGAGTTTAAGCAATACTGAGTTCTGGATCAGCTACAGTTTTATAAACAATGAGCGCTGGTATGCTGGTTTTAGCGACAGAGTGCAACCTTCATTTTCGCCAAGGCATAACGGGTCTGCAGTGATTAAACGATTTGTGCGTTCATTGAAGTCGCAGGTTGGACTCTCTCTTATCGTAAATGACGGCTACGTTTATACCGATCCACGCCAGCCGGGAGAAATGAACTCCAAAACTAAACCATATGCTAACCTGAGTATGAGCTGGAGTTTTTTACCCAGGCCCAACGTAATCATCCATTTGGCCAGCTCGAATATTCCTGGCCGAGATAATATTTTCGGCTACAATTATACTGAAACTCAAACTTCTGGAAATTTACAGGGCATTCCGGTTCGTTCACCCGCACCGCGATTCATCATGCTTGGAATCTTCATCACATTTTCTTCCGACAAAAACGCGAACCAACTTAATAATCTATAACCAAATAAATGAGGTAATATCATGAACCTGTCTTTCATACTCATCACATTAATGCCCCTTTCGGCTTTCAACCAACCGGATAGCACAACTTCATATGAGGCTATCATGAAAGAACATATTGTAATGCTGAACAACGCCAGTACGATCGGTGAAATGCAAGAGGCAGCTAACGGATTTTTCAGAGTGTCTCAGGTGCATACCGACGAATGGCTCCCACGTTACTATACGGCTCTTGCCTATGCAAATATGGGCTATATGAGCATCGGCGGGGTAGACGATAAAGATGTTTTTTTTATAGAAGCCGAAAAACATTTAGAAAGTGCAGGAAAAATATCGGAGAATAACTCCGAAATCATAACTCTTAAAGGATATAGTTTGATGGGAAAATTAAATGCTGATCCCGTAAACCGGGGCCAGCGGCTTAGTCCGCGTATCTTACAGTTGTATAACAAAGCAAGGCAGCTAAACCCCGAAAATCCCCGGGCGGTGGTTCTATCGGCTCGAATGGAGTTCGGTATGTCCAGCTTTATGGGACAAGATACCTCCCCTTTATGTGAAAGAATTTTTGCCAGAAAAGAGCTATTTTCAGAGGAAACAGATGACAATCTGCTGCCTTCGTGGGGAGAGTATATCCTTAAAGACTTACTCGAAGAATGTAAATGATTTTTACCAATAAACATTTTGAAGAACCGCAAATAACACAAACAAACTGGACAGTTCAATGGTGACAAAAACAGATGATGATGATGAACCTTCTGTTTTTCGTTCTCTGCCGAAATTTCTTCTTTTGAATGGAACAATAGCACTGGGAATTACACTATTGCTCTGTCCCGATTGTTTGTTCGTTCCATGCGGGTTCAGAGAGTTCAGCGCTTTATTTATACTGTCTTTCGTGCTGAGTTCAGCCCTGAGCTATGGTGGGTATGATGTAAATCGCCGGTTCGAGGGTAAAATATCCTGGCTAAAGCATCCGGTAAAGCGCCTTGTTTTTACTGCAATGTCGTATTTTATCTATACGCTGGTGGTTAGCACAATACTTCTTGCGGGATACGCAGTTTTCACAAGCCAGACAATTAGTCTCGGTACGTTCAGGTTTGAGTGGATTGCACAAGAGGTATTCTTCAGCATTACGGTGGCATTTTTTATTATAACCGTATTTATGGCCAGGTCGTGGCTGATGCAGTGGAAAAAATCGGCGCTTGAAACTGAACGGCTAAGAGCTGAGTTGGCGGAAAACAGGTATACGGCTTTGGTTAACCAGCTCAACCCCCACTTCCTGTTTAATTCACTCAATGTTTTATCCGGCTTGGTCTATGAAGACGCTGACAAATCCGCCCGGTTCACTCGTAAGTTGTCCCAGATATACCGCTACTTGATTGATCTACAGAATGAAGAACTTGTTGAACTTGAAAAGGAAATAAAATTTGCCCGGGACTATCTCAGTCTCCAGAAAGTCAGATTCGAAGAAAAACTGACTTTCGACATTAAAGTTGGAGATATCGCAGGGTATTACCTGCCGCCGCTTTCTCTCCAGCTTTTGCTCGAAAATGCGGTAAAGCATAATACAGCAACAGTGGAAAATCCCCTGAGTATTCGCATTGAGCAGCATAAAGAAAATCTTGTTGTAGAAAACAACGTTCATATAACTGAACCAAAAGACAACCAATCGAATGAAGGTATTGGGTTGACGAACATCAATAAACGATACAAACTGCTTGGCAAACGCACTCCCATCATCCGGCATGATGTGAATTTCTTTCGCGTGGAACTTCCGTTATTAACCCTTGAGAAATGAACATATTAATCATTGAAGACGAGGCACCGGCAGCAAGGCAGCTTAACCGGTTGATACAACAACTGCGGCCAGAAGCGATCATTCACGAACCTCTTGACAGCATTCGTTCGGTTGTGGATTGGTTAAAAAAAAATCCTGCGCCTGACCTGATTCTGTGCGACATACAACTATCCGACGGACTCAGTTTCACCATTTTTGATCAGACAGAAGTAAAATCACCGGTCATTTTCACCACTGCTTACGACCAGTTTGCAATTCGCGCATTCAAACTCAATTCCATAGATTATCTGCTTAAACCTGTAGAGCCCGAAGATTTAAAGAAAGCTCTGGATAAGTATGAACGTCAGCAGCAGATTCAATTTACACCTCAGGTACTGAAAAAGCTGTTTAAGTCAACCCGAAAGATCTACAAAAGTCGGTTCATTGTTCAAAAAGCCGAATCGCTGAAAAGCATAGACACCAGGGAAATCGCTTTTTTCAGAAGCCGACACAAAATGACCTTTCTGTATACTTTCCAAGGTCATACTTATACAATTGACTACACCCTGAATGAACTGGAACAAATTCTGGATCCAGGTACTTTTTTCAGGCTTAACCGGCAGTATATATGCTCCATTGATGCTGCTGAAGATGTGCAGTTTTTTTCCAATTCGCGCCTGAAAGTTAAGCTGGTTCAATCAAACGATGAGGACATACTCGTGAGTCGTAATAACGTGCAATCGTTCAAAGAATGGATGGACGGTAAGGATTGAGTTTACAGAAAGTTTTTGGAATGCAATTGTTCATCTTGACAGATAACGGTTTGGCGGTTGTGCGGTGAGTAGACCCATTTACCAACGACCCGAAGCCAAAACGAATCCGCACGAACCGCTGGTTATGCTGACGATCTACCTTGATTTAACTTGCTACCCAAATAAATCTGAATGAGTACCTGTTCGAATCAGGATTAGCTCGTCATCGTGATCTTCATAAATAAGTAGCCAATCCGGTTCTATGTGACATTCTCGAGTCCCCACATAATTTCCTATTAATTTGTGATCCCGAAATTTTTCATCCAACGGTTGACCCTGAGCCAATAGTTGAATTACCTGTTTGAAAACGTCAAATGATTTTCCACGCTTCTTCATTTTTTTGACGTCTTTTTTGAATCTGTTTGTGCGGGAAATCTTTTTCATCAGATATCCAGGTCTTCAAATAACTCTTCTGTGGTTTCAAATTCTTTTAATTTTTGACCTGATTTGGCCTCGACAATAGTTTGGTGTGTTTTTTCATTGGGAATCTTCATTTCAAATGGAAGGCCACGCTGAAGTTTCACCTGCTTAAAAAAAATTCGTATCGCTTCTGTTGTGTTCAATCCAAGCTGCTCAAGGATACGTTCCGTCTCTTTCTTAAGTCCCGGTTCCATACGAGCTCGAACTGTTGCAGTTTTCTTAGTCATAACAATGGATTTGATTAAACCTGAAACTAATGTAGCTTATATGTGCTACAAATACAACGATAAAATATGCTGTTTGGTACAAATCCTAAATAGGCAGCATAACGGTCTGGCAATTCTGCTGCGGGGCAATCACCTTAAATGTCATGCTACCCACTCAAACCCGTCAGCAGAAATTGCTGGTTATGCTACCGCAAAATCAACGTTTCTAGGGGATATCCCTATATCATATATAGGAAAATCCCTCTTAGTGCTTAAAGATTATTTGAACGATAATAGTAGCGTACTTAGTACAGAACGAATCAATCAAAATTTTAAACAGAAACTTTTTTACAAACGGATAAAAAAAACTTGTAAGGACAGACTTCTTTACAATGTAAACGCTAATTAACAAATAGTAGAACTATGAAAAAATTATTAACAGTAATCGTGTCTATGGCTTTCATTTTAGGATTGTCGTTTCACTCTGCTGAAGCGCAAAAGCCGGACTACGACAGAAAAGGTATTGAAATTGGGTCTACCGATAATATCA
>REEA01000106.1 GCA_007695305.1 Bacteroidia bacterium | reverse complement strand
CGGCGGCTTTCGACGCCTCGCATCTGACCTGAATTAAAAGCATGAATAATACAGGTTAGCATACTTTTGACTCTGTATTTTTCACAATATACAAAAAAACATGGAAACAACCTGAATTTGTTGCATTCCTGGTCAAAATAAAAAATGATCAGTAATTGAATAAATATTTATTTGGATTTTATATTAATATTTCGCTAAATTTATAAATTATTTTAACAAAAGCTGTCCCATTTAAATGCACCATTACCCGATTTTAGCAATCCGGGACAAGGGCATCATTTGAGAATTTACATACATTAAAGCAAAATAACATGAAAAACATGAAAAACAATCTTATTATCTTGACCCTGACCATGGCGTGGCTTGCCTTTTCAGGCTGCTCTGACCTGCTGGATGTTGAAGAAGACTTTTCCTTTTCCCAAACATTCGCCGTAAATACAGAGATGTCTTCATTTGAAGACACGCAGGTGTTTAACCTTTCTGAAGCCGTTGATATCATTGATGAATACGGGAGTAAGATAAAAGAAATCCGCATTCACAGGGTGGAATACTATCTCATTGCCTTTGAAGGCACTGACGAACAAAGGTTTGAGGGAGGCTCTCTTTCTGTTTCTGATCCCAACGGGGCAAACGAAACCATCATCATCACCTTTGAAGAACACTTGTTGCATGAGCTGCTGAACACACCCACAGAAGCCACTCCGAACAATGACGGCATTCAGCTACTCCAAAACCTGGCCAAAGACCCTCCGCATACATTCTCACTGCATGCTGACGCAACGTTTAACCACGGGCCGCTGAATTTTTCAATCAAGTTTGACTTTTTCGGAACAATGATTGCAAATCCGCTAAACTGATCCGTCAATAATCATTCCATCAAATCATATGCGGAGACCAGGAACCGCTAAAACGGGGCGAACCGAAAAGCCATAAGAGTAGGACAAACCAAAACCAATTACCATGGACAATGTATTTTTTAACTTTATCAAGCCGGTTCTGGCTTTTATTGACAAAGGGGACTTTTTCAGAAAACCCTTTGGATGGCTCTATACCATTATAGCCGTGATCAATCTGATTATTCCAATCGCCGTTCTCGTTGCAGCAATTGACAACAACGTGTTCAGAATGCCGGGAAAATTTGTTTTTGTATTTATCCTGATTTTTCTGGTCGTCGCTTTTGTTAGCTGGCTCAGCTTTCAGATTTGGTGGGACAGGAGAGACAAAGTGACAATCACCTCAAAGGAAGGTGAGGAATTTATTGCGACCCCGGTGTTTTCACACCTAATACAAACATTCGGAGAATGGCTCGGTGCCTGGATAGGAATCCTCGGTTTTTCATTTGCTCTGTTCTCAACAATCTTTTTGGGTGAAGAAGCCCGGCTGCTATCCGGACAAATCGGACTGCCATTCCTTGAAACCGGGATATTATTTATCATCCTGATGCCCATCTACGGTTTCCTGACAGTGGTCTTTTTCCGATTCCTTGCTGAAATTTTCCGAGCACTTACATCCCTCGCAAATACAGCCAAAAGACAGCTGAGCTACTTTGAAAAACCAAAGTAATTTAACGGCAACGACCCGCCCTAAATACTTTTTTCTGAAAATAAAAGACTGATGTAATTTACCACCTTGCGCGAAGGGGACACTTCTCCGGAATGTCCCCTTCGCAGCATATGAACCGCATATTCGGAATTGATTAAACCCGCATACTCCATCATTACCATAATGGGGCCATATCCGCATACAGAAACTTGATGCTGACGTACTTCCTCCTCCACACCCGGAGCATCTTTTTTAAATATTGACTTCAAAACCCTATCATCCAAAACAACCGAATCCTCTGGCGAAAGAAAATGAGAAAAGTCGGACGACGCGAGAACGAGTATTTTCCTGTTCAACCCCTTGGCAACATCATAGACCTTTTTAGCCGTTATCAATGCTTTTTTGTGGCTTTGGCTCAACATATTTACCGAAACAATCCTTGTGTCTTCTCCTATAAAATACTGCAAATAAGGCACAATGACCTCAGCGGAATGTTCACCATCCTGGGCTTCATCAGAAACCTTCAAATCAAGCTTATCTGCAAATTCACGATCAACCGGAACCAAACCCAGAGGTGTCTCCCAATGAGTAAATCCATCAATGGAAACATCCGGACCATAACCAGTATGGTTGGGATGGACGAGAACAACCGTATCCGGTTTTTGACCCGATTGTCTTATATATTCAAATAAGTGAACGGTTTGTGCCGCGCAATAAACCATACCGGCATGGGGTACCACCCCGCCGTAAACATGTATGCCCGGCTCACGATCTTTTATCATCACCCTCTCCCGCTCAAGGGCCGACTCTATCATCCCAATGATTTTTTCCGGAGATCCGGGGTAAAAAACACCTGCCACACCAGGTTTTCTGATTTTCGCATCTTCCATGAGTTTATAATTCTGTTTAAAAGTCAAATGTGAAAAAGCATCCCCCCTATTTACTGCATACTACATAATAATTTCATTTACTGCTTAATCTAACACCGTTAATACATACTGCCCTCCAGGCTCTCACCCCGGCACATTCCCCAAATAGACATAATCCAGACAGGCCCTTGCCAACACCCTCATCTCCTTCAGCAAAGAAATGGAAGTAGGAGACCGGTCCATCTGCCATGAAGGGAAATACCTGTTGATATGCAATGGCACTTTTGAACCAAGGCAGTCCCTGATCCATGTGATCATTTCTTTAAACATGGCCAGGTTATCGTTGACGCCCGGAACCACCAGAAAAGTGATCTCCAGGTGAACCCCTTTATCGGCAATCGCCCGCAATGTATCCAATACCGGAGACAACCTGCCACCTGCATACCTCCGGTAAATATCATCACTGAACCCTTTCAGGTCAACATTGAAAGCATGGGCCACATTTAACAATTCAGCCAGCGGCTTCGGGTTTATATATCCATTGGTAACCACCACATTCTGAAGTCCGGCTTCTTTAACCTGTATAGCTGCATCCATCATGAACTCATACCATACTGTAGGTTCATTATAGGTATATGCCACACCAATACTCTGGCTTCGCCCCGCTGCCAATAATACCTCTTCCGGTGTATATGATTTTCCCGTTCTGTAACTGGATGATCCGCACTGCGAAATGGATGCATTCTGACACCAGGGGCAACGGAAATTACACCCAAATGTACCGATGGAAAGTATGTCACTGCCTGGGAAAAACCTGTTCAACGGCTTCTTCTCTATGGGGTCCATTTGAATGCCCGACAATACTCCGTATACTTCCGACACCAATATACCATTATTATTTTTTCGAACGCGACACAAGCCCGCGCTTCCGGGTTTCAGCAAACAACCATGGGGACACAGGTCGCAGCGCAAACGTCTGTCCGATAGTTTTCCATAATACCTGGCTTCAATCATCGTGTTTTGGTTTTGAAAAATGGGGCTCCCGAGCGGATAACGTCGTTATAAACCGGGCAGTCTTCGCTATGTGCCCCGGGCAAATAGCCAGTGCCCATCAAAAATTCATTCACGATTTCCGGACCCATAAAACGGAATGTGCTTTTGAAAAGCATGGTCCATTCCCTGAGCGCTTTTGGGTGATGATGATCCAGCCATGCCTTAAATGAACCCATTTGCATCTGCAACCCCAAAATCACATGTGCATTATATATGGCAGCATCCACCTTTTGCCTGTTGCGAACGATTCCCGGATCATTCAGCAAACGGCTTCTGTCATCGGGCCCGTAACATGCCACCTTTTTTATGTCAAAGCCGTCAAACGCACGCCTGAAATTTTCCTGCTTCCTCAGTATAAGTGTCCAGCTTAATCCGGCCTGATTGATTTCCAAAACAAGACGCTCGAATAAGGCCTCGTCGTCATTCACCGCAAAACCATGAACAGTATCATGATGGATCCTGTCAACGTGGTCCTTGTCCAAAGATCGGGTTTTGTCACAGTAACTCATGGCTTGTAGACCGCTATTTAAAGCTGTATTGCACTTGCAGAATTTAAACTGATCAAGATCAAACAATATAAAGGATTATCTTTAAAAAAACAAGAAAGACCACCTGAACCCCATTTGACTCACTTATCCTTGCAACAGCGATAGTCGCTTGCAACAAGCAATCAGTTTTTCGTCATGGCCCAGCAAACCTGCCGCCTGCAGACCGCGCGGAAGACCTGATTTTTCCTTTCCGGCGGGTATCGATAAGGTGGGCACCCCCATGTAAGTCCAGGGAAGATTCATTAACGGACTGCCCGTTGAATCCAGACCTGCAGGGGCAGTCCCTGCAGATGCCGGACTAAGCCACACATCAATGCCGTTCGACTCAGAAAACTGCCTGAAATGTTGCAATAATGAATTTTTCAGCACCATGGCACTTTCCAGATCCCTGTCAGAAACCTTTCGCCCTTCCAAAACCAATGCCCGGGAGTGCCGGCCATACAGTGGTCCATGCTTTGCAAACCAATGTCCATGAACCGCTGCAAATTCCCTTGCAACGATTTGTTTGTGGGCCTTGTTTATTTCTGTGATGTCTCCAAAAACATCCGCCTCAACAATTGTATATCCCGATTCTTTATAGCCCCGGATTACTTCTTTAAACCATTGCAGCGTCTGCGGCTCAACTTGCTCCTGATACTTTCCGGTGGGAATTCCCAATACAGGGATGTATGCATCGGAAACCGGATACGAAGACCAATCATTTACCAGTGCACGGCATACTAGTTCTATCCCTTCCATATCCTGTGTAAAAAACCCCACATGGTCGGCAGATGGGCTGAAGGGAACCAGTCCGTCTGTGGATATCCTGCCAAACCCTGGTTTAAAACCATAAACGCCACAGTAGGATGCAGGCCGTGAGATCGAACCTATGGTTTGTGTACCCAGTGCAAGTGGAGCCATCCCCGCTGCAACAGCTGCGGCAGACCCGGAGCTGGAGCCTCCGGGGGTATGTCCCAAATGGTATGGGTTACGTGTTGGCCCAGGCTGAAAATAGGCAAACTCTGTACTCACAGTCTTGCCCAGGATCAAAGCACCGGCCATTTTAAGCGTGGTCACCACTGAAGATTCTTCTCCGGCAAATTCGAAAGCAGGTAAACGTGAACCCGCCCGCGTTTCAAAACCATCAACACGAAAAATATCCTTCACGCCAACAGGTACGCCAAACAGAGGGGGGCGACTCGCAGCCAGGGGATATGTTACATACAATTCTTCCAGATTGGATAGCAAACGCCCTCGGCGACCTGCCTCCGGTAAAAAAGAGAAAATAACATGGTCATGCAGGTCAATACGGTCACACAAATCATGGATCAAATCCACGGGTTGCAAAACTCCTTCCCGGATCTGCCTGACAACCTGCGACAAAGGTAATGAACGGATCAATGTTTGGGATGATGATTGCATGATTCATCCTTGTTTTGATATGCGTGTTTCAACACAACAAAGGCCCGATTGTCCGAGCCGGCAAAATCACAAAACCCCATCGCGGTGCAGTGCCGCAATCTCCTCATCTGTCAAACCCAGCACTCCGCCCAACACTTCCGTGTTGTGCTGGCCAATGTCCGGTGCAGGACCACGTGTGGCCAAATCCTCCAGGGCACTCATCTTGATAGGATTACCTGCAATTTCCACCCTGCCGGCCCTTTCATCCTCCACCGACACGATCATATTGCGTGCCCTTACCTGGGGCTCCGATAAAACCTTGTCAATGGCATTGATCGGTCCGCATGGGACACCTGCCCCATCAATGAGTGTAACCCAATGAGAAACTGTTTGCTGTGAAAATGTCATATTGAGTTCATCATTCAGCGAAGCTAGATTACGGCAACGGAGTTCGTTGGTTTCAAAAGCACGGTTGAGCGACAAATCCCTCCTGTCAATAGCCTCGCAAAGTTTTTGCCACAACGAATTGTTTCCGCATGCTATCACGAAATAACCGTCCCTTGCTTTGAAAGCCTGAAAAGGTGCGATGGTGGGATGCCTGTTGCCAATAGGTCCGGGAGGTTCTCCATCCACCTGGTAGCGCGTAATAGCATTCTCCAGGATGGAAACCTGGCAGTCAAGCATCGATACATCTACTTTCTGACCTTCACCCGTATGACTCCTTTGCTGAAGCGCAGCCAAAATACCAATGGCAGCATAGAGTGACGCGGTAATGTCACCAAGTGACATACCAACACGGGTGGGCGGCGAATCAGGCCATCCGGTAATACTCATGATCCCTCCCATCGCCTGTGCCAGAATATCATAAGACGCCTTCTTTGAATCCGGCCCCGAATGTCCGTAACCCGATGAGGCCGCGTAAATCAAACCAGGATTCAGCTCTTTCAGCAAATCATAACCCAACCCAAGCTTGTCCATGGTCCCGGGACGGAAGTTTTCAACCAACACATCAAAGTGTTTTACCAGGTCCAGAAAGATCTGCTTTCCCCTCTCTGTTTTCAGATTGAGCGAAATACTCTTTTTCTCACGGTTAATACTCAGGAAATAAAGACTCTGCTGATTTTTAAAAGGCCCAAAAGAACGGGCGTCATCACCTGTCAACGGCACCTCCACCTTGACCACCTCCGCTCCCAGATCACTCAATATCATTGTGCAAAACGGACCGGCAAGCACCCTCGACATATCCAACACCCTGATGTTTTCCAATGGCTTCTGCATATCTAAAAAATTTTTATACTGCTTGATATGATTTTTTTCTTATTTGAAATCATGACACACGACCTGTTGACAAAAACGCCTGCTGGCTGAGCTGGCAGGCAATGTGTCCTAATCATTTTTTTGCCGGTCCAGAATGGCCAGGCAGATTTTTTCCGATGTGATGGGCATGCTCCTTATCCTGATACCAAGAGCATCTTCAATGGCATTGGCAATCATGGGTGCCACCGGTATCATGGTGTGCTCACCCATTCCCCGTGCACCATAAGGACCATCAGGCTCAGGTACTTCGATGATAATAGGCACAACTTCATCTGGCAAGTCAAGAGATGTAGGTATTTTGTAGTCAGTAAAGTTGGGATTGAGCATTTTTGCCCGGTGGTCAAACTTCATCTCCTCATACAAAACAGTGGAAATCCCCTGAAGGATGCCGCCCGTAATCTGACCTTTCACAAGATCAGGGTTAATGGCTTTCCCGCAGTCTACCGCTTCAACAATCTTTTTAACTTTTACCTTTCCGGTTCTGCGGTCAATTTCAATAATCGCTGCGGCAGCCCCCACCGTATAATGCACGTTGGGATGACCACCCTGGCTGGTCTCCGGATTGGCCTTCGTGGATGCGTATTCGGGCATAAATACGCCCCTGCCGATTATGGGGCCGCCCTTAAAAGTACCGTCCTCCATTTGTATGCCGGCAATGACAAAATCCTTCAACGGAAGAGAAAAGTCAGGGCGCGTCATACATTTTACTTGCTCATCTTCCAGAAATAATGTCTCCACCGGAAAATAATGCGTGCGCGATACCAACGCCAGTATCTGATTGCGTGCGTCAACGGCCGCAAGTTTTACGGCATTACCACAACCCCATGTAACATGTGAAGCAACTGTCTGCCACTCGTATGGGTTACGATCCGTATCGGGGTTTTCAGTCCTGATCTTGAAAACGGGAACAGACAGAACCTCCGCGGCAATCTGGGCCATCACGGTTAAAAAACCCTGCCCGATATCCATACCCGACACCAGCAGGTTTACACTGGCATCTTCATTGAATTTCAAAAAACAGGAAGATGACGTATTGGGCGGCATAGCCGGTGCTTTCCAGAACAGAGAGAAACCCTTGCCAATGGCAATATCAGGGTCTTTGGAAACAAGCTTCTTTTCCCATCTAATCTCCTTTTCCACAGCATCGATAGCCTGTTGCAAACCATTGGGGTTCATCCGGGCACCATAAGCCGTGAGATCTCCCGCCTTGATGGCATTGCGCCGGCGTATCTCCACGGGATCAATACCGAGATGCCTGGCAATACGCTCCATGTGCGACTCCAAACCAAATAAAAACTCTGAATACCCAAAGCCCCTGTAAGGCCCGCCCGGAGGTAAGTTGGTATATACACAATAGGAGTCAATGGATGCATTATCTACCCTGTATGGTCCAATGGCCGACAGCCCCACGGCATTCACAACATTGGCACCATATTCAACATAGGCACCGGCGTCCCAGTAAAGCTCATGATGAAGTGCCGTGATCCGTCCGTCTTTTTTAACACCCACCTTCAGGTTTGCAGTAACACCCAAACGCTGGTAAGTATTGTAAAACTCCCGCTCCCTGTTCCAAAGCACTTTTACAGGGTGACCCTTAACCTTCGTGGCTATGGCCGCGGCAATGATCTCCATGGTTACACCGGCCTTCGAACCAAAACCACCACCCACATGTGGGGCAATAACCCTTACATCATTGTGTGTAATACCCATGGGTGCCAATGCACTGGCAAAAAGATTGCGCTGTGTGTGGGGCGACTGCGACGAAGCCCATACGGTTAAACGACCGGAATGATCATACTTCGCAACAGCAGCATGATACTCAATGGCACAATGGGCATACCGCGGCACCTCATAGGTGTCATCCAGCACATAATCTGCCTCCGCAAACCCTTTCTCCACATCTCCCTTCCGGATTTTCCGATGATGGGCAATGTTGCTGTCCGGCTTCGGAAAAAACCATGGCACATGCTCGTAATGCTTCAGGTCAGGATGGATCAGGTCTGCATCTTTTTTGACGGCATCAACTGGGCTGAGAACCTTCGGCAAAGGCGAATAATTCACCCTGACCAGTTTGGCAGCCTTTTTGGCAGCCTCAGGAGTGCGGGCAACCACCGCAGCTATCTGCTCCCCAAAAAAACGAACCCTGTCCTGGGCAAAGATGAAACGATCCTTCATGTATAAACCAAAATTGTAAGGAAAATCCTTGCCGGTAACAACACAAAGCACCTCCGGAATATTCTCAGCCTCCGAAGTGTCTATACTGTTGATCATGGCATGGGCATGAGGCCCTTCAACAATTTCAGCATACAGAAGATCCGGCCCAAACTCAAGATCGTCTGTGAAAAGTGCTGCCCCCGAAACCTTTTCTTTGCCATCAATCCTTACAGATGACTGGCCAACATATTTTAGCTTTTCCATAAATCAATGCTTTTTGGTTGCGTGCTTGATGGCATCAATCACAGGCTGATAACCGGTACACCGGCATAAATTGCCGGAAATGGCTTCTTTTATTTCCTCCTCTCCTGGATGGGGATTGCTGTTAATCAACTCCGTCGCCGACAATATCATGCCCGGAGCACAGTATCCGCACTGAAAAGCATTGTGCTCTATCAATGCTTTCTGCAAAGGCGTCAACCCATCCCGGGAAATACCCTCAAGGGTTACAATGTCCTGAGATTCCACCTCCACGGCAAAAATGAGACAACTCCTCACAGCTTTCCCGTTCAGCAAAATAGTGCATGCGCCGCAATCACCGGTATCACAACCACATTTGGGACTTTTCGTGCCCATCTTGTAACGGAGTACATCCAGCAATATCTCATTGGGCGTAATATATACAAAACGTTGCTCACCATTCAGACTGAAAGATATTTTTTTCATTTTTAATGAATTTGTTGTGCACAAAAAACAATTTTTCTGTTATATGTTGATAAGAAGATCAACCCCTTATCAGTGTTGGCACCTTCAGCCTGTCAATGGCCTGTATCACAGCCCTTTCAAGCATTACCTTGGTCATGTGCATCCGGTATTCCTTGCTCGCCCGCACATCCGAAATGGGTTTGATGATACCCGGAAGCATTGCACAAGCTTCTTCAATGCTGCCCTTGTTCACCCCTTTGGTCTTAAAATGAGACTCCAGTTTGGCCGATCGCTTCGGTGTTGGCCCAACCGAACCAAAAGCAACATGACAACGGCCGTCGGCAAACAGCAAAACACCCACGTTGGCAGCGGCAAGATCCTCCCCTGTATAACGCATCATTTTTTGATAGGCCCCCGCACACTTAACTGAAGACAGCGGAATACTTACATGGGTGACCAACTCCTTCTCTTTGATCAGCGTTTTTCTGTTGTCAACAAACCACTTTTGAACCGGTACCAAACGCTCACCCTCCATACTAAGGCAATGTACCATTGCATTATGCACGAGCAGAGGCGAGGCACTGTCCATGCATGCAACAGCTGAACAGATATTACCCACCATGGTGGCACGGTTCCTGACACCGGGTGAGGCAACCAGACCGGCAGCCTCATAAAGAACATAAGCATGATCCCGGATAACCCCCGACAAACGTATGTCGGAAAAAGTTACCAATGCACCAATGCTTAAACGCTGATCCCTGATCTCAATCTTTTGAAGCTCAGCCAGACCTTTGATGTCTATAAGCACATCCGGTACCCTGAAACCCTGCTTCAGTTCATTGGCAAGATCGGTGCCTCCGGCCAGTATCCGGGCACCCCGACCCTTTTCTGCCAAAAGCACTAAGACATCCTGCAAAGATGCAGGCTTAGCATAATCAAATTCATAAGGAAGAGCCATATCCGTGATATTATGTGATCTATTCAATACAATGCTTCAACTGTTTAAAGCATGAAAACCAGCACTTAGCCGCCAAGACCATTTGTACGAACCCGGGACCTGACCCCAACCTTACGACGGGTGGTCAAACCGGACGCCCGGCAAACAATCGTCTGCCCCCAAAAAACCGGAACCGGAAAGCTTAACCTTCAATGGCAATTATCCTGCACATGGAAGATTCCATTTCAATCCCCTTCAGGGGGAAAAGACCAACCCAAACCCGCTTGTTGCTTACCTTGTTGATGTCTCCACCCACATTCTCGGCATGTACAAGTCCTTTCGGGAATAGCTTCAGGTGCATCACCTGGTAATATTCCTCCAAAGGAAACATCTCATCCCATGTTTTACCGTACTTTTCCTTTAGTTTTGCCTCCGCCTCCCGGAATGGCTTCGGATGCCAATCCCGGATAATGGTATTCATAGGATGATCTGCACTGCCGCAGTCCACACCAATCCACTTGATTTTCATATCCAAAGCCCATTTGTGAAATTCAGGATCCGGCCCGGGATGCTTTACAAAATAACGTAACTCATCAGACGCTGGCTGATCCCATCCATAACGGTGATAACCTGTATTGATGATAAGAATATCTCCCTCCCGGATATCTGCTTTGCGCATCAACATTTCCGGAGAATACAAACTATAGTCCTCCACCTCATCGGAAATATCCACAACCACCCCGGGACCATACCAGAAATCCAGCGGAGTATCACCGATGGAACGACCGCTGGAATGAAAATGAATTTCACCGTCAATGTGGGTGCCAACATGGTGACTCGACGTCATAATCTGTCCATTAGCTCCCTGACCCATATGGGCACCCGCAATTCGCTTGAAATATTGTAATTGTAACGGAACATAACTCGGCCAGGGCGGTGTATGCACACTCAACGCCTGGGTCAGGTCATGAATTTTTACGTCACTCATCATCTTGAATAATTCTTCTGCATTCATCATACTTCAATTTTTGATTTATAAACAACAATTTGATTTGATCATATGCTTCTTTGGCACGGGAAAGTGCCATAATGGTTTTGCCTACAATTAATAACCGTGTGTTATGTAATACGAACGAAATCGTTAAATGTTTATGCCTAAGATAAAATACCTGCAAAGAATTTCTCCTGTTCTATTTCTTTGGATCCTTTTCGCAAACCGTTTTTAACCCTTTCAATGCTTTTTTGAATGGCTCAACCGGAGCACTCAGAACACCAGCGCCTACCTGCCCAATACCCGGTTCTCTGTGGGCCACACCGGTATCAATAAATGGTGTGATGCTTTTTTCAATCACTTTTCTAACATCAATACCTGTAGGCGTACCCCGGAAATTCAGGTAAGGAATTTGATACACATTGTTTTCTCCGGCCGTGATCTCGTACATATCCATGGTATATTGCACCGCATCTGCCGCTTTGCCGCCCACAAACTGAACAATAGCGGGAGCAGCAGCAATGGCAAAACCTCCCAAACCAACCGTTTCTGTGATGGAACTGTCGCCAATATCCCGATTGGCATCTGCCATGCTGTAACCCGGGAAAAAAAGTGCATCCGGCACCGGCGCTTCTCCCGTAAACCAAAGCCCTCCCGTGCCGGCCAGTTGAACACCGAAATCAGTACCATTGCGGGCCATCACAACAACAATACTGCTGTATGGAATATCACGGGCCGAATCTAAACAGCATTTTGCCGCCGGCATCGAAAGATTCAGAAAAAAATGATCGTTGCCGTTGATGAAATCAAGAACATCAATAGCTGCAGCCGAACTTTCTGCCGCATCCACCACGGCAGGAGCTAAAATCCTGTATAACAACGAAGTGGCCGCGCGATTACGGTTATGTACTTCATCACCCATGTGTAAAGCCTGCGCAATAATGTTTTTTAAGTCAATGCCACCCAGTTTTTCAACGCCAGCCTTTAATACCGGATATAAAACGCGTTCCATCCACCTCAGCTTCCCGATCACCTCCGTACCATAAGCACCATAACGCAATACCTTACCAAGTCCCTCATTCATCGTGCAATATGCATAATTGCCATGAGCTTCATTTTTCACAATAAATACCGGCATGGATGCCGAAATGACCCCGGCCATGGGGCCAACTGATGCGTGCTCATGACAAGGCGCATACACAATTTCTCCTGATGAAGCCAAAGCCTCTGCTTCTCCAATGCTTCCGGCCAAACCCTCATACAACAAAGCCCCCAAAATCGCTCCCCTCGTCGGACCACACATCCTGTCCCACGTAACAGGAGGCCCCGAGTGCAATATCAGATTCTGTTTCATGCCCGGAATAGTATCCAGTGCCTTGCCCATACCAACAAGAAATGGCTTCCCCCCTAAAATGATATCCAGAGCCTCCCTGTTGGCCTTGTCAATTTTGCCTCGATTCTCCTTCAACCACTGTAACACACTGGCATCCATATCAACAGGTGGCTTCCAGTTTACCTGAACCACATCAACACCCAAACGGTGAAGATCTTCTTTAAAAGTTACAATCCCTGTGTTAATAACCTTTAGAGGTTGACGAAAAAGTTGATTGGCCGACATAAGCGAATGTTGGTTTTTATGATGTGATGTTTTTTATAATATGGCCCGTCAGCAAAGCAGCCGAATAATTGCTCATCATGACAATAACCCCCGATTCCCGCAAAGACTCTGTAACGGCCTGCCTGTTCTGCGGATCATCATCTGTGCCTGTAACGGAGCAAATAAATAATAAGTCGGGAGAGTGCCTGCGGGCTGCCGTAACTGCAGGCAAAATTTCATCAAGCGGGGATACATGTGCCCCGTATCCCAAAACCAAATCAAATAAAACAATGACTGTTTCCGGATTTTTGGCTTCTTCCTGTATTCTTTTGCAACGCTGCGAAAAATCAATCATCGGATGCGGTCTGCCGGCGGTAAAGGCATCATCACCCATATCAATCAATGAGTGAAAAGACCCTTCCCCGGAAGCTGACAACAAATAATCAGGATCTAAGGGAACATTACTGTAAACATGTCCGATGTGCTCTTTTAAAATGAGTTGCGCTTCATGGCACAACGTCCCGCCGCTGAAAAGACCACGCACATACCTGCCTTTAACGCCCGGGGACAACTTTTTAGCCAGCGAACCCACTTCATCATGTATACTTTTTAACATTGCTCGAACATCCTCAACAGGTTTTCCCAGGGAAAGTTGCACAGCGAGCAAAGCCGCTTCCGAAAGGCTATGGGCCGGAAGGGCCCCTGCCTGACCAACCTTCTCAGAATTGGCACCAATAAACATTGCCACAACGGGCTTATCTGTCCGGGAAATCTCTTTGGCAATAAGACTAAGTACCTCATCATCAGGTGGCTTACTGATCAACACGATGCATTGCGTCCGTTCATCCTCAAACAACGCTTTCATGGCTTCAATAAACATGATCCCGCCTATCTCTTTTTTAACATCCCTGCCACCTGTGCCCAATGCCTGAGATATGCCCGCACCACGGTTGCTGATGATACAACTCACCTCCTGCAAACCTGTTCCGGAAGCCGCAACAATACCAATATTGCCACGCTGCACGGCATTGGCAAAAGCAAGCGGAACACCATTAATGATGGCTGTTCCACAATCGGGCCCCATCAACAACAAACCCCTGTCCCTCGCTTCTTCCTTTAACCTTTTCTCATCCTCAATGGGAACATTGTCAGAAAACAACATCACATGTAAACCCAGATCCAACGCCTTTCGGACCTCTGCCACCGCATACCGCCCCGCTATGGAGATCAGCGACAGATTCGAACCTTCAAGCCGTTCAACAGCATCATGTATACTGCGTGCCGTATCCCTTCGATGACTTCCCTCAGATGAGGAAATATCCTTGAGAATCATTTCCAATCTCGCCATCGCATTTTGGGCAAAGGTTGAATTCTCCGCTTGAACGCTAATAAGTAAATCCGTATCAGAAGCATCCGCAAAATCAGAAACAAACAAACCGGCAGACTCCAGAATTGCTTTGTTCTCACGGGTTCCCATCACTACCGAAGAGTCAACAATACCCTCAAGCGCATTGATTCTTTGCGTGACAGTCATCAATGTCACCGAATCATAATAAACACCTTGCTTAATTATTCCCTGTGTAGTCATATACCGATCCTGTATTGTATACCAAAAATATAACCAGTTAGCAGATCCGCACCGGAAGTGGCACCCACAGACAACAAATCAATCAATGCCCGGTAACCACACCCGCAACGAGTGCATGAATATACAAAATTTTTTAAGGTTTGAAAATAATTATAATTCATGGCATGCCATAAAAAGGAATTGACCAGCAAATTATTTCCTTTGGAAATGTCAAATAGCTGCCTGGCCTGTGTGTCCATGCAAAGCCGGTTCTTAAAACCAAGATAATGCATGGCATACAGCAAACCTGCCAAAAAATCATCACCAGAAGGCGTCAAACCCTTCCCTGCACCACTCAACAATGCTACACCCTTTTCCATCCGCCCAGTACGCAAATGCTCTGCTCCATCCAAAATTTGGTCTGCCAGTTTCCGCTCGAATGCTCCGGAAACAAACCGACACCGCGCAGGATCCAAAACATACAGCAAACTATCATCCGGAAACAAATAACCACGATCTTCAGGAAGCTGAATCAACCGTGTCTCAAAATCATTAAAATCCAAACCTTCAAAGGAGACATATGATGTATAAACCGGATGATCCTTTCTGTGAATAATCCGGTCTCCTATTGTAACAGACTCTTTAGTAATGGACACAGCTTCCGAAACCAGCAGTATATTTGTCGCCACCTGTATGCCTTGACCTGCCATCAGCATTGGATCATCAGTGACAAAAACCATATCGCCGTCGACACTTGAAAAATTGCTTACACGCCTGAAACGGGAATGAAGCTTAAATACTCCCGTGGGCAAAACATCCCCGAAAACAAAACTTTCAATCATCACAGTATCGTTTTATTCCGGCACACAAATAAATGATTGCTCCATAGACTTGCATGCCATATATCCGGCTTATCGCTGATCAAACAAACAAAAATACAACTTACAACCGAAGCATCAACTCACCAACTTGTTGGCTTAATCGGGATTTATTGATATATTTGTTAGTCGTCTGTTTCAAATTTGATTCCGTCATGAACACAAAAGCGCTTCTATATCTGATTTTCCTATGGGTCTTTTGTCAAATATCCCTGATGGCCCAGAGCACACTTCTTTTTGAAAATTTTGATGATGTAAGCCCGCCTGTGCTGCCCGAAGGCTGGATTGCCGAGAACAACAGCGGTACAGGCACCACGTGGGTAACCTACAGCGTTTTTGCCTACTCACCGCCAAATTGTGTTGCCGTATTCGGCGATTGGCAACCCAAGGATGAATGGCTGATTTCTCCTGAAGTTTCACTGGATGCCGGCATGTCCTATCGTGTTAGCTTCTACTACCGGACTTCATTCAGCCCCCAGAAAATAAAAGTTATGATGGGTGCAGAACAGTCTTCCCAATCTATGCAAACCCAATTATATCTCAACGAAAATGTTGTCAACACCACCTACCAGGAAGGCTTTGCCATCATCAACACTGTGGAGCAAAAAACCGTCCACTTTGGATGGCACATTTTTGACAGCCAAAACAATGGAAGCATCTACATGGACGACATCAAAGTGGAAGAAATGGAAGCTGTGCCGGAAATCAGCCTGAGCAAGCAAAACCATAACTTTGGCACCATATCCGTGAACGAAACAGCCGAAACCACAGTTATCATTACAAACCTGGGAGGTGCAACCCTTACAATTACCGAAACATTAGTGGAACCGCCATTTTACGCGGATTTTAGCGGTACCATTGCACCGGGTTATTCCGATACACTATCAATCTTGTTCAACCCCGACCATGGCGGAATCTTTGCACAGGACCTTATACTGCTTATTGATGGTGAATTTACCGGCAATAATGTGATTTCACTGAATGGGCAAGCTTATGAAGCCGTAACCGGGTTTTTCGAAGACTTTGAAGCTTCCGCCGAACTGCCACCGGGCTGGTCATCCATTGTTCAATCCACAGGTGGATCAGCCGGAGTTACCATTTATCAGGCCGGCCAGTTTTACAATCACGCCTTCTCAGGTGAACATGCAGCACGACTGTTCAATGCCACCACCGATGATATCATCATGCTTATAACCCCCGAACTGGCCGGGCTGCATAACGGGCAACTGAGTTTCTGGACCAAGGTGGCCGTATTTCCGGAACCCCTGATCATTGGAAGCATGTCAGATGCAAGTGACCACAATACTTTTGTGGCCTATGCTACAATCACGTCACTTGCCGATTACGAACAACACACCTTTACGTTCGAAAATGCCCCCGAAGACCACGTATATATCGCCTTCAAGCATGGCACCTCGTCCAACATGAGACCTGTTTTTGTGGACGATGTGCTCTGGGAAGAACAGCCCTGCCTCCCCCCACCGGAAAACCTGACAGCACAGTCTGTTCCCGGCGGCGGTGTCATTGAACTGTTATGGGATGCCCCACAGAATGCAAACCCACTGGGATACAACATTTACCGCGATCATCAACTCATAAACCCCCAACTGGTGTCCGAAACAGAATACTACGACTATAACATCGAACATGGTGTCAACTACCTCTATTATGCTACAGCCGTTTACGAAAATGGCGAATCTGATCCCTCAAATGAGGTAGAACATACCGGCGACATGGGCTTTGGAATCATTCATGCCTCAGCCGGCAATAATGGCAGCATCGTTCCCGAAGGCACCATCTTTGTCGGTTATGGTGATGACCAGGTTTTCGACATTCTCGCAGATGATCTCTACTATATTGACAGCCTCATAGTGGATGGCATAATCATTCATGTCGCCCACGGGCAGGAAAGCTTCTCCTTTCATTTTGAAAACGTTACCGGCGAACATGAAATACATGTCGAATTCGCTACAACACTCAGCAATCATGAGCTTCATTATGCAATTTCCTTTAATGTGTATCCCAATCCGGTAACAAATCATCTGGTCATCGCGCTACAGAACAACACATATCTGTTTGATGATCTGCACTGCCGCATATATGACATGAATGGCCGGTTAATGCTTGTTGCCCCGATCAGACAAAATCCGCAAAAAATCAGCATGACACATTTCCCAAAGGGATATTATTTACTGGAATTTCTTCAGCACAAAAGAAGCCTCCAAACATTCAAAATAGAAAAAAAATAAGCCAAGCACCTCTTCACGGCTGATCAATACCCGCAAGGTTAAATAGAATAATTTCTCCAATGTGTCTTCCCCAATCTGTTGAACAGGCTAATGAAAGAAAATGTGTATTTTTACCGCCTTGTTTCACTAAAATTCATAACCCCGTCATGAAAAAAATGGCTCCTCTGTACTTTGTTTTTCTTTTTTTCTCACTTTATTTTTTCAACGCTTGCACATCTCCTGAAGAACGGCTAAAGAATAAAGCTGCAGCTATACATGCTGAAGTACTGACACTCGACTCCCATGTGGACACACCATTAATGTTGATGAGAGAAGGTTTTAACATCGGTGAGCGAAACGATCCCCATGACCGTGGAGGAAAACTGGATTTTCCACGCATGGAAGAAGGCGGCCTGGATGCAGTGTTTTTTGCCGTATTTCTCGGCCAGGGTGCGCTCACTCCCGAAGCATATGAACAAAACCACCAAAGAGCACTGGGTATTTTTAACCTTATCCATGATATGCTTGATGAGCATCAGGATGTGGCCGGCCTGGCATTAACACCGGACGATGCCTATCGCCTCCGCGACGAAGGGCGGTTCGCCATTTACATCGGAAACGAAAATGCTTATCCCATTGGTAAAGACTTGAGCCTCCTGCAAACATATTTCGAACTTGGAAGCCGATACATGGGGTTATCCCATTCAAGACATAACCAGGTTTGCGACGCCTCCACCGATTCCGCCCCACCCCTCCACAATGGTTTGTCAGAGTTTGGGGTTCAGGTAGTAAAAGAATTGAACCGGCTCGGAATGATGGTCGATGTAAGCCACATTTCCGACGAAGCTTTCTATGACGTGCTGAAAGTAACATCCGCACCCGTGATAGCATCCCACTCAAACGCAAGAGCAATTTGTGATCACCCCAGAAATCTCGACGACGATATGATCATCGCACTGGCCGAAAATGGGGGAGTGTTGCAGCTTTGTGTGCTCAGTGCTTACGTGAAAACCCTCGAACAAAGCCCCGAGCGCGAAAAAGCTTTCGCAGAATTGCGCGAAAAATGGAACAACTTTCAGGACCTCTCCGACGAAGAAATGGATAGGGCCCGGGAAGAATGGTGGGCAACCAACAGTAAATACCCCGCTCCCATGGCCACCGTCGCCGACCTCGTTGACCATGTGGATCATGTAGTAAACCTCGTAGGTATCGATTACGTGGGTATCGGCACCGACTTCGATGGTGGCGGCGCTCTCAAAGACTGCTACGACGTGTCGGAACTCGGAAACATAACCCTGGAACTCGTTCGGCGGGGATACAGCAAGGAAGACATCCGGAAAATCTGGTCCGGTAACTTCATGCGCGTTTTTCGAGAGGCTACTGAACTCGCCCGACTTAATGAATGAATTAGCCGGAAAGCTTTCAATCATAACCATCTGTTGTTTTAACCCGGCAAAAAACTGCTAACCCCTCTTAGTATAACAATCCTATTCCTAAAACGGGAAACAACCATCATGATTCTCAATACATTCTTTCAGCTGTTTTACGAAAATGTAATGGAAACCACCTGGCTGGAGCTTATTGCCGTACTATTCGGCATCATGAGCGTCTGGTTCGCCCGCCAGGCAAACCTCCTCGTTTACCCTACAGGTATTGTCAGTACCGTTATCTACGTGTATATCTGCTTCAATATCCAGTTGTATGCCGATATGGGAATCAACATTTTCTATACCAGCATGAGCATTTATGGATGGTATGTGTGGACAAGAAAAGACGACCAAAAGAGGGTCAGGCCGATCAGATGGAACACGAAACAACAACAGGCAATAGGTATAGCACTTATCCCTGTTCTGTATGTGGTAATTTTTGCCCTGATATATGTTTTTAAAAAAGACGATAGCGCTTACATGGAATCATATATCCCATATGTTGACTCATTTACCACATCTGTTTTCCTGATTGGCATGTGGTATATGGCCCGGAAAAAAATCGAAAACTGGATTTACTGGATTATCGGCAACATCATCTCCATCCCACTATACTTTGTTAAAGGGTTGGTATTCACCAGCTTTCAGTTTTCTGTTTTCCTGGTACTTGCCATCATGGGATTGCTTTCCTGGATCAAACTTTACAATGAAGGACGTGCCAGGGAACAGAAGTTTATTGATGATCTGCTCTGATCAAAATCCGTTTATCTGTCGGGTTTCAGGCAGCTGGAGAAGTATTGTAATTGGTCGCCGTGGCCAAGGTAAATCCAAATCGTAACAAAGAGAATTTTCTTCCTGCCTTTTCAACGGCGGTTATATTGATTCATCGTTCTCCCAACACCCTGCAAACCAAAGCTGATTACCATTTCGGCAGCCAATTCAATGCTTGGTATTATGATCTCGTTCTCTTCCTCAGTCCATTTGCCCAAAACATACTGCGACTGAAAGCCCGGCGGGTAATTGTCCCCAATCCCAAAGCGCAAACGGGCGAATTGGTTCGTGCCCAGATTGTCAATAATATCTGACAAACCATTGTGACCACCGGCTCCACCTTTGGCGCGCATTCGCAAAACACCCGGAGGCAAAGCCACATCATCAGCGATAACCAGCAAATTCTCCAGCTCAATCTTCTCCTTGTTCAACCAATACAATACAGGACGACCACTCCGGTTCATATAGGTCGATGGCTTCAACAAATAAAATATCCGGCCCTTGAAACGAAATGTCGCCATATCACCATATCTTGCTGGCTCAAAAAGCACTTCACGCTGCGAAGCCAGCTTGTCAACAACCATAAAACCAATGTTGTGACGCGTTTCAGCATACTCCGGACCGATATTCCCCAACCCGGCAATCAAATATTTCATCAGTTGATCTATAAGTTTAGCCCGGGCAAAGAATTACCCGGGCTTCCAAAAAAAATAAAAAATCGTTTGTTATTCTTCCTTGGGAGCTTCTCCTCCTTCAGCAGCAGGCGCATCACCTTCTCCAACACCTTCTTCTCCTTCAACCTCTGCAACTTCTTCATCCTCATCAATATCCACCGGCGCCATCATAGCCGCCCTCGCAGACTTAATGAGAACAACAACCGAATTCTCCGGGTCAACAAACTCCATATTGTCCACCGACAACTCACCAACAACCATGGAATCACCAATCTCAAGAGCAGAAATGTCAACATCTATCTCTGCCGGCAGATTCTCGGGAAGCGCCAATACATTCAGTCTGCGCCGCTTGATAAGCATCTTGCCACCAGCAATAACACCAGGACTGCTGCCTTTGATCTTGATGGGTATAGCCATCTTAACAGGCTTGTCAGAAAATATTTCCAGAAAATCAGCATGCAATATACGATCAGTTACAGGATGAAACTGAATATCCTGTAAAACCGCTTCCATTGTTTTGCCATCAATGGATAACTTTACAATGCAGGCATCAGGCGTGTAAACAATGTCCTTGAAGCTTTTTTCGGAAGTGAAAAACTGGATTTGCTCTTTCCCCCCGTAAACAACACAAGGAACATTACCTTCCCTGCGTAGCCTTTTCGCATCTTTTTTCCCTACGTTCTCACGCAGAGAACCGCTCACAGATACTTTTTTCATGAATAAATCAGGTTAAAATGTTTGAATATAAAGAGGTTCAGACAGTGAACCCCGAAAAAAAATCAGCTGGCAAAGATACTTCTTTTCATTGAATAAGAAGCTATCATAAGGAAAAAAGTCAAAAAATCCTCCGAAACTTTTGCCCCGGTGTAAAACCATGTAATGAACCATTCCTTGCAGTTGACCGTCATGATGATATCGTCTAACAGCACACTCAATATGCTGTAATTCATTAAGAATGATCAACAGATGAAACACCCATGACAGGACTTTTTAACACACAGGGGGATGTTTATAGGCGTTGAAGAAACGAGGATGCGAGGATGCGTCAGAAAAAGATCGAACGAGCTCATAGCCATAACAAGCCCGGACATTTCGACATTTCGACAAATTATAAACACATGAAGGTAATTTGTTATAAAATCGTGGAAAATTCAAAATGAGAGCTGATGGACTCATGATTGTGAACCCGTTGAATCACATCAGCAAACAACTTGGACGCAGATAATACGGTAACTTTTGGACAATCTTTTTTTAACGGAATGGTATCAGATACAATCACTTCCTCAAAAACACTATTTGCAATTCGATCGTACGCTTTTTTACTGAAAACCGGATGCGTGCAAACCGCTCTGACACTAGTGGCACCTTTATCCAGCATCATGGCCCCGGCCTTCGTAATAGTGCCGGCTGTGTCAATAATATCGTCCACCAAAACAACATCCTTCCCCTTTACATCACCAATAAGTGTCATCCGCTCTACCTCATTGACCTTCTCCCGCTGTTTGTAACATATTACAAGCTCACTGTTCAGAAATTTTGCGTACGCACCGGCACGCCTGGTACCACCTGTGTCGGGCGAACCCATCACCAGGTTCTGCAACTGAAGACCCTTTAAATAAGGCACAAATATGGCAGACGCATACATGTGATCAACCGGAACATCAAAAAACCCCTGGATCTGATCAGCATGTAAATCCATGGTGATAACCCGGTTAACCCCCGCAGCCGTCAACAGGTTGGCAATCAACTTGGCCCCAATGGATACCCGGGGCTTGTCCTTCCTGTCCTGCCGGGCAAACCCAAAATAGGGAATAACAGCAACTACCTGCTTGGCAGACGCCCTGCGGGCAGCATCAATCATCAACAACAACTCCATCAAATTGTCGGAAGGTGCAATGGTGCTCTGAACAATAAAAACATCATTGCCACGAAGCGTTTCCTCATAGGAAGGCTGAAACTCACCATCAGAAAAATACTGAATTAACTCCTTCCCCAAAGGCTTACCATAGCTTTCAGCTATCTTTTCGGCAAGCGCCCGGGAAGCAGAACCGGAAAAAATTTTAACTACTGAAGCCATGTATCAGGGTTTTCAGAATCCTAAAAATATGGAAAAATGAATAAATCCAACAAACTGCCGGCAACGTCTCCTTTATACAACAAAAGTAAAAATAATATCTCAAAGGTAATTTTTCAAAAGTCAGTATTCTGTTTTTTTTGTAAAAAAGATTTGAAATGGTTACATTTGCACGCCGAAAGGCAAAAGACCAAAAAACGGGTAATGCCCGGGTGGCGGAATTGGTAGACGCGTTGGTCTCAAACACCAATGATAGCAATATCGTGCCGGTTCGATCCCGGCCCCGGGTACCATAAACCCCTTACTGCAATAAACAGTGAGGGGTTTTTTCTGCATTATTCTTCAAGCTTTATCAGGAAATAAAACGCCCCATGTCAAAGATCCCAACCATTCAGGAACAGGATTTTTGACACACAGAAGTATGATTATAGGCGCTTGGGAAACGAGAATGCGAAGATGCGGGGAGGCGCCAGCAAAAATACAAACGAGCGAATAGCCAAAAACAAGCCCGGACACTCCGCCATTTCGACAAATTTTAAACCCATGAAATCAGGCAAATGAAAAACAGAAAATGTCAATCACTGCTTGACAAAAGATTGTCTTAGAACAACAAAAAAAACACTGTCCAAAGGATATCATTCAATCAGTCCTAAAAAATAAGCCCTTTGGGCAGCGCACAAACCACTGTGCTCAGCAACCAAACGCCGGAAAGCCTCCCTCTTTGCGAAAACCCGGTCTTCACCATATGCCGCGGCATAAGCCAATAAGTAATAATAGCGATAAATCAAATTGGATGGATAATTCTCAATAAGCCTGCCCCCATGATACAACGCCTGCTGAGCATCTGCCTCCAAATCCAGATATATGCGCATCAGAAAATAATCTGCCTCTGTCCTTAAAATAAAATCATCCTGCATGGCAGCAAGCTTCAGCTGCTCCAAACCGCGCAACTTGTCACCCGGCGGATAAAACAGGGAAAACATTCTGAAAAGATAATTCCGCTCAGATGCTGCTGCCGCCATGTATTGGTATAAACCACTGGTCAGATAAAAACCCGGATAGTTGGATTCTTCACCCGAAGAAGCAGAAATATAGCCTATCGCCTGACGGCCGGAAGACAAGGCCCGGAGATAATTTGCATGCATAACGTCATACCTGATACTCATGGCAGACATCGTGATCAGGTGAAACAAAACCTCAGGCTGGTCTTTTGACACTCCATCTGCATAACGCTCTGCAAGCTCCTTCGCCCTGCGAACCCGCTCTGCAAAAACAGCCCTTTTAAAATTATCCGGCGACGAAGCAATGGAAAACCACCAGTAATAATTGGCCCTGGCTACATGCGCAAGATAATGACCGGGATAGCTTGCTAAAAAATGAGCAGTGAGTGAGTCTGCCAAATCAAACTGCATACTATATAGCGCGTGCATACTTGACCTCAGCAATCCATCAGCGTCAAAATAATCAACACTTTCATCATTGCCGCCAACATAAAAACCGGCCCTGGATCCATCACATACAACACCCTGCATCATAAAAAATGCACCCAACAAAATTGTTGTACAAAATCTTCCAAACATTGATACTTCTCCGTATTGCTTAACCCATTACCATGCTTGCCCGGATTTATTGCCCGGACAACAATCGTTTTACGTAAACCCAGGAACTTAACTCCTCCTTTTCAAAAAGTGAAATTAGCCTTTTTTGGTGAATCTCCCTTTGAAAACTGCCAAAGAAATCACAGAACAAAAACCTTATGGTATTCTGGCAGTTTGCAAAGAACTGGTTTTTTCCTTAACTTAGCCATCATCATTCACTTAAAACCCTTTTCATCATGACACACGTATTACCCAAATTGCCCTATTCACCCGAAGCCCTCGAACCATTCATCTCCAAAAAAACCATTGAGTATCATTATGGAAAACACCACATGACCTATGTAAAAAAACTAAATGAACTCACACCCGGCTCTCCATTTGAAAACAGTTCATTGGAAGACATCATCATGAAAGCCGACGGGGGCATATTCAATAACGGTGCACAAGTCTGGAATCACACCTTTTATTGGGAAAGTTTTTCGCCCAACGGCGGCGGCGAGCCCGAAGGAAAATTGATGAACGCCATCGAAGATGCATTCGGTTCATTCGAAAAATTCAGGGAAAGCTTCAGTAACGCAGCAGCTACCTTATTTGGATCAGGCTGGACATGGCTGGTGAAAAATAAAGATGACAAACTTGAAATCCTGCAAACCGGAAACGCTGATAATCCAATGCGTCAGGGATTTACACCACTGCTAACATGCGATGTGTGGGAACATGCCTACTATCTTGATTACCAAAACAGACGACCCGAGTATGTCAACGCATTCTGGAAAATTATTGACTGGAAAAAAGTTGACGAACGGATGTGAGCCCTCTGTCAAACATGTCTTTCTCCCTGATTTAAAAAAAGTTAAAGGGTGTTAAACTGTGTTAAACAACAAAAAACACCGTTTTTCCCTCTTATTTTTGTATGGCGGGTTGCAGGTATCAAAAAGTAAAATTGCCGGCTTTACCGCCACCAACAAAACCCAAAGGCATGTTGTTAAATAAGCTGATGAAAAAAAGGTTTATCATTCTTGTGATCGTGGCCATCACCTTTTCATTGGTCGGCCTGCTCAGCATTCAGCTTTACTGGATACGCAATGCCGTAACCATTAAAAAGGTTCACTTCGACAGAAATGTCAGCGAAGCAGCAAACAGGGCTATATATCAATTCAACTTGAGCGAACTGTCAAAGCACTTCAGGAACAGACAAAGCAGTAATCCGTTCAGCGATCAGCTTTACTTCATGCTGGACTCCCTTACCCAGGTGCACTATGATCAAACGTTTACCGGAGCAACAAGTGAACCCTTCAGCCTGGAAACCGGCACTGGAGCATTCTTTCAGGAACTGGATATCCAAATAAGGGAACAGATCAGCTACGGAATACTCCCCGGAGCATTCGACACACTCAATACAGGCAGTATAACTGACAGCAGACAACCCGCCAAAGGATACCTGCCCGACGCAGCATGGTACCAGAATCAGGATCTGAACAGATTATTCTTTGAAAGAATGAGACTCATCAACGACTTCGTTGACAACCTGTTCGACACCCGACACCGCCACCAGACATTCGATAATTTAAGCGTGGCATCACTCGACTCCCTGCTTACAAGAGAACTGAACAACCAGGGTATCAAAACAGCTTTTGAGTTTGGGATTTATAACCCGGGAAGAAATACTATGGTAAGAGAAAAAACAGGTGACTATACCAATAAACTACTGTTGAGCCCCTACGCCTTCCGCCTTTTTTCAAATGATGTCTTTTCGAACCCTGAGTACCTGCTCCTGTATTTTCCCCAACAGGAAAGATACATCCTTTCCCAGATGCATACCATGCTGGCCACATCAATCGTCTTGCTCATGATCATCGTTTCGTCATTTGCCTTCACCATTTTTACCATTTTTCGGCAAAAAAAATTATCAGTGATGAAAAACGACTTCATCAACAACATGACCCATGAACTGAAAACACCTATCTCAACCATCTCACTTGCTTGCCAGGCACTCATCGATCAGGATGTCAAAAAATCCGAAACACTCTATCAAAGCTATATCAACGTAATCAATGAAGAAAACGATCGCCTCGGACTGCTTACCGAAAAAGTATTGCAAACCGCACTGATAGAAAAAGCACGGATCAGATTAAATCTTACAGGCGTCGACATTCATGAACTCATCGAAAATGCTATCCAGAAAATTGGCCTGCAGGTGAAAGCAAAACACGGAAACATAAATACCGCGTTTAATGCCAGCTACAGCTTCGTTAAAGCAGATAAGGTGCACCTCTCAAACGTGTTCTCAAACTTGCTGGACAATGCAAACAAGTATTCCCCCCACGCACCGGAAATCACTGTAATCACTGAAAATGTAAGCGATGGGGTTTTAATACATGTCGATGACAAAGGTGTTGGCATCAGCAGAACCAACCAAAAGAAAATTTTTGAAAACCTTTATCGCGTATCCACAGGAAACATTCATGATGTAAAAGGCTTTGGATTAGGCCTGGGATACGTCAAATCAATAGCAGAAAGCCACGGTGGAAAAGTTTCACTGGAAAGCGAACCCAATAAGGGATCAAGGTTTTCCGTTTTTATACCATTCGGATACAACGATCTAAAAGAAATAGAAGATAATAACAAAATCAAACAAAACAAATACAATGGAAACACCCAAAATTAAAATCTTGCTCGCCGAGGACGATGGAAACCTTGGTACGATTCTGAAAGCCTATCTGGAAGCCAAGGGGTTTCCAACAACACTTTGTGTAGATGGCCAGGAAGCTTACGATATTTTCCTGGAAAAAACCTTTAACTTTTGCATCTTCGATGTGATGATGCCTGTAAAAGATGGTTTCACCCTCGCAAAAGAAATCAGAAGAATAGACAAAAAAGTACCAATCCTTTTCCTCACCGCCAAAAATATGCAAGAAGACATCCTCGAAGGATTGAAAATCGGCGCAGATGATTACCTGACCAAACCCTTCTCCATGGAAGAACTGGTGCTCAGAGTCAATGCCATATATCGCCGAACCTATCCCGAAACTGTTGGTGATACCGACAAAACACTGTTTCGCGTAGGAAATTATACCTTCGATTTCGCAAGACAAACCCTCAGAATTGGCGACAATGAACAAAAACTGACATCCAAGGAAGCACAACTCCTGAAAATGTTATGCGATAGAGTCAATAACGTTCTTGACCGGTCTGAAGCCCTGAAAAAAATATGGCACGACGACAATTACTTCAATGCCCGTAGCATGGACGTCTATATCGCCAAACTCCGGAAATACCTGAAAGAAGACCCCGCCATCGAACTCCTCAATGTCCATGGCAAAGGATTTAAACTCCTGGTAACACCGGAAGAAAACGAATAAAAGCAAGTCCGACACAAATAAACAACAATGAAAAATGGGCCATTCGGAAAAAACAACATTCATCCGTAAAAAAAACAAATGGCTCTCATTGTATGACCTGAAAAAAATATGGAACCCGGAATGGTTCCAGGGAAACCGAAGAAAAAAGAACTATTTCGAAGGATGGTATTTCAAAAATGTAAGTGCATGCGGTGAAAATGCCATCGCTTTTATTCCGGGAATATCACTCAACACAGAAAACCCCCATGCATTCGTGCAGGTGATTAGCGGAAAAACCGGCGACACCTGGTATTTTAAATACCCTGCGGATGACTTCTGCTACGCTCCAAATACTTTTGCCGTTAAAGTAAATGACAGCTTCTTCTCTGCCGGTCAAATCAATGTAAACCTCAATGAAAACAAGCAAACAATTAAAGGAAACCTAAAGTTTTCTAACAGGCAAACCTATCCGGTATCGCTTCGGAGACCCGGCATCATGGGATGGTACCGATACATGCCTTTTATGGAATGCTACCACGGCGTGGTAAGTCTCGATCACACAGTGGAAGGCGAAATACAACTGAACTCACAACCAATAAAATTTGACCAGGGAAAAGGATATATCGAAAAAGACTGGGGCTCATCCATGCCGGAAACATGGGTGTGGATGCAGTCAAACAATTTTGAAACTCCAGGCACCTCTTTTATGCTCTCAATCGCCAAAATACCCTGGATGGGATCATCATTCCCCGGATTCTTAGGCTTTTTCCTGCACAATAATAAACAAATACACTTCGCCACCTATACAGGGGCCAAAATATCATCACTCGAAAGAAACGGAGACCAACTCTCCCTGTGCATAGAAACAAAAGACTTCTCCATTCATATTCAGGCAGAAAAGGAAGAAAACATCCTAAATAAAGGAGCACTGAAAGCACCGGCAAAAGGACAAATGGAAAGAATCATCCATGAAAGTGTTAACGCAACAATCTATATCGCAGTAATCAAAAAAAACAGCCTCCCGGTCTTCAAAGGGATAGGCCACAACGCAGGCTTCGAAATGATTGGAAATACAACTCTCCTGAAACCCCAAACATAAAGCCCGCAAGCTTGTTTCACTTTTACAGGAAATACAAACTGAGGTGTTGATTAAATATCAGGTGTTTTATATCTTTGCATGCTAATTTATAATTGGTTTAAATTAGAATTGCATTCTGCTTTCGCAGGATGAAAAAGGCAGCAGGCTAATACCCACATTGTGCATGAAACACCCGAAAAACGGAATGCACATCAATCAACCGATGGTTTGAAAACATAATCAAGTTGAATAAAATGGCAGACAAAAACAATCAGATTCTGGAAGAAGTAACCGGTTCCGACTATAAATACGGCTTCTATACGGATATTGAAATGGACCAGGCACCGCCCGGCCTCACTGAAGAAACCATCCGTTTTATCTCAGCCAAAAAAAATGAACCGCAGTTTATGCTTGACTTCCGCCTCCGGGCCTTTCAACACTGGCAAACACTGGAAGAACCCAAATGGGCCCACGTGGATTACCCCCCCATCAAATATCAGGACCTGATATATTATTCCGCACCACGCAAACAACCAAAATATGACAGCATCGATGAAGTGGATCCGGAACTCCTGGAAACATTTGAAAAGCTGGGAATCCCGCTGGACGAACAAAAAATGCTGGCCGGTGTAGCCGTTGATGCCGTAATGGACAGCGTGTCCGTTGGCTCAACATTTAAAAAAACCCTGGCTGAACACGGCGTGATCTTCTGTTCATTCAGCGAAGCACTGCAAAAACACCCCGAATTGATCAAAAAATATATGGGTACAGTTGTACCCCATACCGACAACTTCTTCGCAGCACTTAACTCAGCTGTATTCAGCGACGGTAGCTTTGCATACATCCCGAAAGGCGTCAGATGCCCCCTCGAATTGTCAACCTATTTCCGAATAAATGCCGCAAATACCGGACAGTTCGAACGCACACTCATCGTCGCCGAAGAAGGAAGCTACGTGAGCTATATGGAAGGTTGTACCGCCCCCATCAGGGACGAAAACCAACTGCATGCAGCCATCGTGGAAATCATCGCACATAAAAATGCCGAAGTAAAATATTCAACGGTCCAGAACTGGTGGCCCGGCGACAAGCAAGGCAAAGGAGGCGTCTATAATTTCGTCACCAAAAGAGGAATATGCGAAGGCGAAAATGCAAAAATCTCCTGGACACAGGTAGAAACAGGATCCGCCATCACATGGAAATACCCAAGCCTCATCCTGAAAGGTGATAACACAACCGGTGAATTTTACTCGGTAGCTGTTACAAATAACAAACAGCAGGCCGACACCGGTACCAAAATGATACACCTCGGCAAAAACACGAAAAGCACCATCATCAGTAAAGGAATATCAGGCGGCAAAAGCAATAACAGCTACCGGGGGCTCGTTAAAACAACCCGGAATGCCGCAAATGCACGCAACTTTTCCCAGTGCGACTCCCTCTTACTTGGCGACCAGTGCGGCGCACATACATTCCCATACCTCGATGTGGGCAACCGTAGCTCAATCGTCGAACACGAAGCTACAACAAGCAAAATCTCTGAAGATCAACTGTTCTACTGCCTCCAAAGAGGAATCGACATGGAAGGCGCAATAGGCCTGATTGTAAACGGATACGCCAAAGAAGTACTGTCCAAACTTCCCATGGAGTTCGCAGTAGAAGCACAAAAACTATTGTCCATCAGCCTCGAAGGAAGCGTTGGGTAAACATGATTATCCGTAAATATTATCACTAAAAACTGCAACAATATATAACAAAATCATGCTGAGCATAAAAAACTTAACCGTCTCCATTCACGGTAAACAAATCATCGGAGGACTAAACCTCGAAGTAAAAGAAGGCGAAGTGCATGCCATCATGGGGCCCAATGGCTCAGGCAAAAGCACCCTTGCATCAGTGATCGCAGGAAGAGATATGTTTGATGTCGATGCAGGAGAAATTACCTATATGGACCAGAACATATTCGACATGGCACCCGAAACAAGAGCCCGCGAAGGTATCTTCCTCGGCTTTCAGTATCCCGTAGAAATTCCCGGAGTCAGTATCGCCAACTTCCTGCGAACAGCCATCAACGAAAAAAGAAAATATCTTGGACTGGAACCCATGACAGGAGCCGAATTCCTCAAAATGATGGAAGAAAAAAAGAAAATGGTGGAAATCCATTCAAAACTGACAAACCGTTCCGTCAATGAAGGCTTTTCCGGAGGAGAAAAGAAAAAGAATGAAATATTTCAAATGGCCATGCTTGAACCACGATTGGCCATCCTCGACGAAACCGACTCAGGCCTCGATATCGACGCCCTCAAAGTTGTCGCAAACGGCGTCAATAAATTGCGCCGGCCCGATAACGCCACCATCATTATTACACACTATCAGCGACTGCTCGATTATATCGTACCCGATTTCGTGCACGTTCTCTACGACGGGCGAATCATTAAAAGCGGTGATAAAAAACTTGCCCTCGAGCTGGAAAGCAAAGGTTATGACTGGGTGAAAAAAGAAACAAAAGCAGATACCATCCCCTGATAAGGCTCATAAGTCCGTTGTATGACCTGACACGCTTAATGCAAAACACAAAAAGTCGGTAAATCAGAAACAAGGAAACAAAAATGGCCGTCAACAAAAATCTGAACAAATGAATACCATGTATACCACACTGATCAAAGACAAACTCCTTGAACTGTTTGAAACAGAACAACACAACATAAGGGGTAACGCAACACCAATGGTGAACAGAATCAGAAAACATGCACTGACAAGGTTTAAAACCAATGGGTTTCCAACAACAAAAAAAGAAAGCTGGCGGTTCACCGACCTTACACCCTTATTAAACACAGAGTTCGCCTTTGATTTTCGCAATCAAAGCAAAAGCACCGACATTGAAAAAATATTTACCTGTGATGTATATGATCTGGATACCTATAGCCACACTTTACTCAACGGTTGGCTCATATACAAGCATGCACCACTGACCAGACTCGCCGATGGAACCATTGTCGGCAGCCTGGCAAAAGCAATGGAAGTGTATCCTGATCTGGTTGACAGGTATCTGGGCAAGGCAGCAGCAACCGAGCAGCACGAAATGGCCGCGCTAAATACAGCCTTTCTGCAGGATGGCTTGTTTATTTTTGTGCCCGAAAATACCAATGTTGAAAAACCCGTTCAATTAATCAATATCGTTAATGCAGAACAACCCGTTTTTCTTCAGCCCCGCCACCTGGTCATCGTTGGAAAAAACGCATCCATTACCCTCGTACATTGCGACCACTCACTAACACACAACATCAGCTTTACCAACACCGTCCTGGAAGTGTTTGCTGAAGAAGGAGCCAGGGTAGAACACTACAAAATGCAAAACAAAGGACGAAACTCCGCATTGATCACCCATAGCTTCTTTCACCAAAAAGAAAACAGCAGGGTATCCAGCAACATCATTACGCTAAATGGCGGTTTTACAAAAAATATAGTGGAAGTAACAATCGATGGAACAAAATGTGAATCGGACCATTATGGACTTTACCTGGTCGACAGCAACCAGCATGTAGACAATCAACTGAATATCGACCATAGAGCACCCGGTTCAACCAGCAACCAACTCTACAAAGGAATCCTCGACGATGAAGCCAAAGCAGTATTTTCAGGCAAAGTAATGGTACGTCGCCATGCTCAACAAACAAAGGCTTTCCAGAACAATAAAAATATCCTTCTCACCGACGAAGCCAAAGCAAATACACAACCACACCTCGAAATCTATGCAGACGATGTTAAATGCTCTCACGGTGCCACCGTCGGCCAGCTTGATCCCAATGCCATGTTCTATTTACGCTCAAGAGGACTGTGTGAGAGAACAGCACGCCAAATGATGATGATCGCATTTGCCGGAGAAGTAGTGCAAAAAATTTCCATAGATGCACTCAGAGCACGAATAACAAACATGGTCGAAAAACGACTGAAAGGAGAACTCTCCATTTGCGAACAATGTGTGCTGCATTGCAACAGCAAAGAACCCACTAGCTTTAATATTGATCTGAGCAAATTATAAACAACAACGCCCCTATGGCAGTAAAAGAAGACATCCTAAGAAAACAATTTCCAATCCTTGGCCTTACAGTAAATAAAAGACCACTGGTCTATTTCGACAATGCTGCCACCACCCAAAAACCGGTGGCCGTCATTGACCGGCTTCGCCATTACTATGAATCCGAAAACAGCAACATCCACAGGGGCGCACACTACTTAAGCCAACTGGCAACCGAAGCATACGAACAGGCACGGGAAAACATCCGGAAATTCATCAATGCCGGCCAAAACCATGAGGTCATCTTTACACGCGGAACAACCGAATCAATCAACCTGGTTGCATATGCATTCTCTAAAAAATTTCTGAATCCCGGCGATGAAGTACTGATTTCTGAAATGGAACACCACTCCAATATCGTACCCTGGCAAATCGCCTGCGAAAACCACCAGGCACATCTGAAAATCATCCCAATGAACGAAAAGGGAGAGCTTCGAATGGATCAATACCGAAAGCTTTTGTCAGAGAAAACCAAATTGGTGGCCGTTACCCATGTGAGCAATTCCCTCGGAACCATTAACCCTGTTAAAGAGATTATCCAGCTTGCACACCAAAACAATACTGCCGTTCTCGTTGATGGAGCACAGGCAGCACCGCATATTCCCATTGATGTAAAAGCACTCGATTGCGACTTCTATTGTTTTTCAGGTCACAAAATGTATGGCCCAATGGGCGTTGGCGTCCTCTTCGGTAAAGAAAAATGGCTGGAACAAATGCCCCCCTACCAGAGTGGAGGTGAAATGATCAAAGAGGTGAGTTTCAAAAAAACTACCTATAACGAATTACCCTTCAAGTTTGAAGCTGGAACACCAAATGTGGCAGATGTGCTTGGTATGGAAAAAGCCATTCAGTTTATCCTTGAAGTCGGACATAAAGCCATCGCCCGTCATGAAAACGACTTGCTGCAGTACGCAATTAACCGGCTTTCCGAATTGGAAAACATCCGGTTCATAGGTACAGCAGAACAACGAACCAGTGTTGTGTCTTTTCTGTTCAACGATATTCACCCCTACGACACCGGAACAATCCTCGACAAATTGGGGATTGCAGTTCGCACCGGCCACCATTGTGCCCAACCAGTCATGGATCATTTTCAAATACCCGGAACCGTGAGGATCTCATTCGCACTGTACAACACAAAAGAGGAAATTGATGTCCTTGTAAAAGCCCTTGCCAAAGTCAGAGAAATGTTTGGCTAAACTTAATAAATACGCATTATGGAACAAAACGCCCTGACCACATTCAGAAAGCTTAACAAAGTTTACGGAGCCATGTTTTTTATCCTGATTCTCCTGCTCCTGCTTGCCTCAATTATGGTCAGCAATTATGGGCCATTATATCAACAACATCCGCAGCAAACGGCCCTGTTCAAGTCCATAAACATCGCCATCACAGCCCTGATCCTGGTATTAGCTTATGCATTCCCCCAGTTCCGGATCAAAAAAATGGACAACACAATGGCTATACACGAAAAAATTGATGCCTACAGCCGCATTATCCGCTTCAGGTTACTCATGATCGTCGCCGCAGGTCTAATCACCTGCCTGTTTTTCATCATGACCGGCGACACCAACCTGATCGTCGTTTTGGCCATCATTATCATTTTTCTTATCCTTGCAAGACCTACTCCATTTAAAACCGCAGCTGACCTCAACCTCAGCGAAGATGAAAAAAATATGCTGTTGAAATAAAATTGCACAATCATGTCAGGCATTAAAGAAAAAGAACAAGAAATTATTGAAGAGTTTGAGATTTTTGATGATTGGATGGATAAATACAATTACATTATTGAACTTGGAAAATCCGTCCCTGAGATCAATCCCGAATATAAACAGGAAAAATACCTTATCCGCGGCTGCCAGGCACAGGTGTGGCTTCATGCAGATTACAAGGAAGGCAAAGTCATCTATACCGCCGACAGTGATGCACTCATTACCAAAGGGATTATTGCCCTGCTTATAAAGGTCCTTTCCGGTCAACCCCCACAAGAAATCATAGATGCCGACATGGCCTTTATCGATCAGATCGGCCTCAGGGAACACCTCTCCCAAACAAGATCCAACGGCCTTCTCAATATGATCAAACAAATGAAACTTTATGCACTGGCCTTTCAAAAAAGTATGCCCCAAAACAATAATCAGTGAATTAACGGAAAGCCCGTTTCCCATTTTTTGCACTTAAATTGGTGCATCTGACAAACAATCCTTTTTATAATAAAATCATCCACCGGTATGCTAAAAGAATCTGATATCATTGATGCACTCAAAACAGTGTTTGACCCCGAAATCCCGGTAAATGTCTATGATCTCGGACTGATCTACAAGATCGATATAGAGAGTAATGGCAAAGTAAACCTTCAAATGACCCTGACGAATCCCAATTGCCCCGTTGCAGACGAGCTGCCGGCCAAAGTAGCAGAAGCAGTGCAACATGTGCAAGGAGTCAGTAAGGCACATGTGGAACTCGTGTTTGATCCACCATGGTCAAAAGACAATATGTCGGATGGAGCCATGCTCGAATTGGGTCTTTTCTGATAACGTGTGCATTGCAGGAAAACTTATGGGGCAAAGCCATAGGTCCTGAATAGTCACCCCGTTTAAACACCTTGGCAAACCTTATGCACATAGGATTTTTTTTGCTAAAAAAAAGGTTGTATTTTTGGCCCGGATAATGATCAACAAATTCAATCATTCATTAAAAACCCCCCAGAAATGAACATTCCTGAAAATCTGAAGTACACCAAAGACCATGAATGGGTGAAAATAGAAGGTGAAACAGCTACCGTTGGAATCACTGATTTTGCACAAAGCGAGCTCGGCGACATCGTTTTCGTTGAAGTGGATACCGAAGGAGAAGAACTGGACAAAGAAGAAACCTTCGGAACCATTGAAGCAGTGAAAACTGTTTCTGACCTGTTTATGCCCATCAGCGGAGAAGTAACCGAGTTCAACGAAGAACTGGAAGCAACCCCCGACATCATCAACAAAGATCCCTATGGTGATGGATGGATTATCAAAATAAAAGTGAAAGACCCGTCAGATGCGGATGATCTGCTCACTGCAGAGCAATATAAGGAATTGATCGGTGCCTGATCCCGATGATCTATGTGTATAAAGTGGTCTGACCATAAACACGCATTGTACTTTTTACCGGCTCTTCTGTGGGCCGGTTTTATTTTTGGGGTTATCAGCATGCCGCCGGATAGCATACCCGAGGTGGACGCCCTGAATATTCCCCATGTAGACAAAGTCATCCATTTTAAGCTGTTTTGTGTTTTCAGCCTATGGTTGCTCTTTGGTTTTTCCGGGCAACAAAAAAACAAACCACTGAAGCGGCAAAAGCTACTCATCGTATTCAGTATTGCAATATTATTCGGGATTCTCACCGAACTTTTTCAATACTGCTGCCTCAAAGAACGCCATGGAAGCATCCCGGATATGTTGGCAAATGGTTTTGGAACAGTTTTTGGTATGTTTCTTTACAGTAAATTTTGCACCAAACAGAAAACAGGCTGATTTGCATCAAAAACCAAAATTTGTCTTGTTTGTGTTAAAATACTTTGTATATTAGCGCATTATTTTCGACGCTGATTAGCCATATAAAAACATCCCAAAAACCAACAGGAGAATATGGAAGCAAAAAAATCACCAAAAGCAGACCTTGAAAGCAAAAAGCGGGTCTTTTTGCAGATAGGCATTGCCCTGGCTCTGGGGGTTGCGCTTGTCGCTTTTGAATGGAGGCACTATGAACGTCCTGAAATCGACCTGGGAACCCTTGAGATAGATTTTATTGAAGAGGAAGATATCCCCATCACCCGCCAGGAACAACCACCACCCCCTCCTCCACCTGAACCATCACAGGAATTGATTATCGTAGATGATGATGTGGAACTCGAAGAAGAGTTTACCATTGACATTGATGCCGACGTGTTCACAGAAGTACAGGAGTTTACACCGATTATCATGGAGGAAGAAGAGGAATTTGACGATGAGGTGATCTTCACTGTTGTGGAAGACCAACCGGAATTCCCGGGTGGAGAAGAAGCCAGGCAAAGATTCCTGGAACAAAACCTGAGGTACCCCCAAATGGCACGTGAAGCCGGTATACAAGGCACCGTATTTGTAACCTTCGTAGTTGAAACAGATGGCAGTGTAACAGATGTTCGCGTATTGCGCGGAATTGGCGGTGGATGCGACGAAGAAGCAGTAAGAGTAGTCAGCATGATGCCACGATGGCAACCCGGTCGCCAAAGAGGCCAACCCGTAAGGGTGCAGTTTAACATGCCCATCCGTTTCAGGCTGAACTAGCAAACAAACAAAATATATGATAAAAAAAGCGCAACATTTATTGCGCTTTTTTTTATCAAACCATTTCGCTCCCGGGCTGCTTAACTAATGCGACCCCACTGAACACTCTCTGGATATAGTTTATTCAATTGTGCTCTCACAATACGGTTCGCGGATTTGTCAAGCATAGGATCATCCTCAAGCAGCCTCTTCGCCTGTTTCCTGGCAAATTGTAAAATGCCCTCATCCTGGGTCAGATCAGCAATTTTTAAATCCAAAATGCCGCTCTGTTGCGTACCCTGGATATCTCCCGGCCCCCTGAGCTGCAAATCCGTTTCTGCAATCCGAAAACCATCATTGGTCGTTACCATCACCTCCAACCGCTTGCGGGCATCGATGCTGAGCTCGTCTTTCGACATCAATATGCAATAAGACTGTTCTGCCCCCCGTCCGACACGGCCGCGCAACTGGTGCAACTGCGACAAACCAAAACGCTCAGCACTCTCTATAACCATAACCGTAGCATTGGGAACATCTATCCCAACCTCTATAACGGTGGTCGCCACCATGATGTGTGTATGTCCCTGCGCAAATCGCTGCATCTCATAGTCCTTGTCCGCAGGCTTCATCCGTCCATGAACAATGCTTACCGAATACCGCGGCGGCGGGAAATCCCTAACGATACTCTCATAACCATCAGTCAGATCCTTCAAATCAAGCTTCTCCGACTCCTGTATTAAAGGATATACAACATATACCTGCCGGCCACTTTTGATTTGTTCACGCATGAAACCAAAAACCTTCAGACGGTTCCGGTCATACTGATGAAGGGTTTTAATCGGCTTACGACCCGGCGGCAATTCGTCTATTACCGAAACATCCAGATCACCGTAAAGCGTCATGGCCAATGTACGCGGTATCGGTGTCGCGGTCATAACCAATACATGAGGCGGCACCTGGCTTTTCGACCATAACCTGGCTCTCTGAGCCACCCCAAACCTGTGCTGCTCATCGATCACCACCAGACCTAAACGCTTAAAACGAACAACATCCTCAATCAAGGCATGCGTCCCAATCAATATATCCAACCTTCCTTCTTTCAGATCTGCCAAAATTTCCCGGCGATCCGCCGACTTTGTAGACCCCGTCAGTAAACCAATTCGCAAACCCAATGGTCTTAACATCGTGGATATCGATTCGTAATGCTGAAAAGCCAGGATCTCCGTCGGGGCCATAAGAGATGACTGAAAACCATTGTCGATGGCCATCAGCATACTCATCAATGCTACAATGGTCTTTCCACTGCCCACATCACCCTGAAGCAACCGGTTCATCTGCCGCCCGGAAAGCGTGTCACCACGAATCTCCTTCAAAACACGTTTCTGGGCAGCAGTCAGCGAAAAAGACAAATGCTTGTGAAAAAAATCATTGAAGTAATCCCCAATTTGTGTAAAAACATGACCCTGCAACTTGCTGTTTCGCAACATCCTGTTTTGCAAAAGATTGACCTGTATATAAAACAGCTCTTCAAACTTCAAACGCGCACGCGCCTTCTTTAACAAGATGTCATTTACTGGAAAATGAACATTCAGCAAACATTCATCCCTGGGAAGCATTTTTAACGAAGCTAAAATATGCGATGGCAAAGTTTCACGGATGTGATCCCTAACCTGCGGCAAAAGGGTTTTAACCAACTTGCCAATCCCCCGGCTGTCCAATCCCATTGATTTTAGTTTCTCCGTGGAGTTGTAAACAGGCTGCATAGCCGAATCCTGGTTTATGGCACCTGGCGTCACCGGCTCTACCTCAGGGTGAGCAATAGTAAATTTACTCCCAAACAAGGAAGGCTTACCGAAAACAATATATTCAACACCGGGCTTAAACTGATCTTTCAACCACTTGAACCCCCGAAACCATACCAATTCAATTCTTCCCGTGGCATCTTCAAGCCAGGCCGTCATCCGGGTGGTCCGGTTTTTTCCATGTAACTGAATGTCGGTTATGCGACCCCTGATCTGTACATAAAGCATATCCGCCCGCACCTCACTTACCGTGAAAAACCGGCTGCGATCAATATACCGGAAAGGATAAAAATGCAACAAATCCTGAAACGTAAAAATTTCAAGTTCCTCCCTTAACAAGTCCGCCCTCTTGGGCCCAACCCCCTTTAGATACTCCACAGGTGTATCCAGATATTGCAAGCGTTTCATTGATTTGTTTAATTCACCGAATCATTAAAAACATAAAAATTACAGCCAATATATAAAAATAATGCAATATTTGACAGAGTGTTGTTAATTTTGATGATAAGTTCAACAAAAGAGATGCAGATGAGTCATAATAATTCCGTTGTCTCCCGGCAGGGTAACCTGAAAGGACACAAACCACCGTGCAAATGAAACACAAGCCTGAATAAGTCAATAAACATAATGTGAAAACAACATTTACCGTTTAACAATCAATCTAATACCAAACAAATGAAGATACTGATATTCGGAGCAGGAGTAATTGGTACTGCCTATGCCTGGCAGCTTCAGGAAGCCGGTCACGATGTAACGTTATTTGTCCGGAAACTGCGAATGGTCAGATACGGGCATTCCGGAGTTTCAATTACATACAGCGACAACCGGCAGGGAAAACATATCATGGGAAAAACTGTTTTCAGACCAAAAGTAATAGATAAACTTGATCCAAAAAATGCTTTTAACCTGATTATTGTTTCGGTAAAAAGCAATCAATGGCAGGATGTCATTCCTTATATTTCAAAATATTCAGCCGATGCTGATGTTTTGCTTTTGGGAAACATCTGGGATGAGCTTAATTATGCAGAAAAACATTTCCCAAAAGGAAGGTTTTGCCTGGGATTCCCGGGTTTAATTGCCGGCGGACAAATTGAAAACGGCATCAATAGCTTTTTCTTTAAAAAAGGACATACGATTATCGGTGAAGTTAATGGAGAAGTAACAGAACGAGTGAAACAAATTGCAGCCATCTTTGAGACATCAGGCCTGCAACCTGGCATCAAAAAAAATATCACCGACTGGATGGCCCATTATTATCTCTTATCCGCAATTACTCCCGGACTTATCAGCAAAGCGGGCAACGCAAGGTTGTTTGTTGCTAACAATACCCTGATCAAACAATACCTGATGGCTTTAAAAGAGGGTCAAAAAATTATCCGGAGAAAAGGAGTCAAACCAGTACCGTTATTTCCCTTTAATAAGTTTTTTCTTCCTTCCTTTATCCTGGTATCATTAACAAAAAGACAGTTCGACGATGAAACTGCAGCATCCATGGATGCACACATGAAACACGGGGCTTCCGAAAAAAAGAAACAATATTATGATGTGCTTTATACAGCCAAAAGACTGAAGGTGCCTGTTCCATACTGGGCATCTTTTGAAAAATATATGGATTTTTCATAACGCTTATCAGGCCTGATGATGAAAAGTTTTTGTTACATTTACAGACAAGAAGCGCAATAAACAGATGAATTGGCAACCGTTTACAACATTTTAATGCGCTTAGGCCGTTAAGCAAACAAGATCAAAACGAATCAACATATCATTAAAACAGCAAATCATGAAAACCCTCCTGATCATCCTGGCATTATTTACCATCACCAGCCAAGCACTGAGTGCTTTTGAGCCCCCGCGTATGCATCCGACTGACAGGTTTATCGTAACGCTCTTTTCCGATATCTGGCAAGATACCCCCGACCAGATGGATATGAAAACTATTCAAAGGGGAATCAATATAAATGCGTTGCAAGACATGCCCCTCTGGAGAACAAATTTCAGTATAGCAGCCGGACTTGGGTTTACAAGCCACAACCTCTATAGCGATCATTTCTATCTTTTCAACACCTATGAAAACAGGTTTGATTTTTATCCCATTCCATACAGCCATGATAAAAACAAAATAAGCCTGAATTATGTGGAAGTTCCGGTACAACTTCGATACAGGACAAGGGACTTAAACAGAACATTCAGGATATATGCAGGCATGAAAGCCGGTTATCTTGTGAATGCGCACACAAAATATGAAGGAAAGCTGACTTTTTCAGGCCCGGGAGGCATTCAGTTCCTGAATGACAATGAATCCGGAGAAACTACAACAGTGGAACGCACAGCAAAAATCAAAACCCACAAGCTGGGAAATATCAATAAGCTGCGGATTGGCTTGACTGCTATGGTCGGATATCGCAGTGTGAACTTCTATATGTATTACCCCATCACAAATATTTTCGATGACAATCATGCCGAAAACATGACTCCCATCAGCCTTGGAATGTCCTTCATTTTCTTCTAGCACCGGCAATTACCAGTATTTAGCCGCCGGGCAAATGCGTTACCATGAAAAGCATAATCAAGCCTGCATGCTATCAGAATAATGGAAAACCCGAATGTTGACCCTTTTCCTTATGGATACAGTATTCTCTTATGGGCTGTAAACCAATGGCACAACCCCTTTTGAAAATGCCTGTCAATTTCTAAGGTACAGGAACAACAGGATCATAACCAACGCGCCCAGCAGATATCCAACGTAAACCTGCGCAGGTGAATGGGCTTTCAGATATATGCGCGATGTTCCGGTGAATCCGGAAAAAATGATAGCCAAAGCTATCAGGGAAGAGATTTCGTTATGTAATAAAAGTGACAACACGATCAAAAAGCCTGTTAAGCCTCCCAGTGACACCATGTGAATACTGATTTTCCAGAAAAAGGAAACAATCAGCGTGGCAACTACCAGCAGTGTGGCGCCCATGATATAAAAGTATAACAAACTGGGCAGGGAAAGCTGGCGTAAAAGATAGTATGTCATAAAAAACATAAAAGAGGCGATCACCAGTGGGAAAACCCGCTCTGCCCTGTCAAGCAGCAAATAGTTATTTATATAACCGGTTCTTTTCAGAATCAGTATCGACAACACGGGCGCAATAGCTGTGTTAATAAATACGATGATCATAATGAACCTTCTGGCCTCATCACTTATTGAAAAGCTAATGTGAGAACTCATTTTGAAAAGCAGAAAAATACCCAGTGTGGGGATAAGCAAGGGATGAAACAAGGTTGAAAACACACGGGCAAAAAAGTATTCAGCACGTATCACTTCAAAGCTCCTTTCTCAATCTGGCAACCGGTATATCAAGCTGCTCACGATACTTGGCAACTGTTCGTCTGGCAATATTGTATCCTTTATCCTTTAAAATACCGGCCAACTCTTCGTCTGTAAGGGGTTTTTTCTTGTTTTCGGCATCAATACAGTCATGCAGGATTTTTTTCACCTCCCGGGTTGACACTTCCTCCCCTGAATCTGTTTGTAAAGATTCAGAAAAGAACTCCTTGAGCAGGAAGGTGCCAAAGGGTGTTTGCACATACTTGCTGTTGGCAACACGGGATATAGTGGAAATATCAAGTTGAACCATATCGGCTATATCCTTAAGGATCATAGGACGAAGTTTGGTTTCATCGCCTGTAATAAAATACTCTTTCTGAAACTCCAAAATGGCCTGCATGGTTATCATCAAGGTGTTTTGCCTTTGTTTGATGGCATCTATAAACCATTTGGCACTGTCAATCTTTTGTTTTACAAAACTCAGAGCCTCACGTTGCCTTGAATCCACCTTCCCTTTTGATTCAGCCATGGTCCTGAACATTTCGGAATATGTTCTGTTGATTCGCAAATCGGGAGCATTATGGGCGTTCAGGGAAAGTTCCAGATCACCGTCAGCGTGGGTAACAATAAAATCAGGAACCACATATTGAGCACCCTTTCCTGATTCCATGAGTGAATTCCCCGGTTTCGGATTTAGTTTCAGAATCTCCTCCACGGCCTGCTTTAAATCCGCTTCTGTCAGATTATGTTTCTTTCTGATCTTGTCATAATGCTTCTTTGTGAAGTCGTTGAAGTTTTTGTCAAGGATGACTCGGGCATGTTCAATTTGCCGGGTTACCGGTTGTTTTCTCTTGATCTGTAGCAACAAACACTCCCGTAAGTCCCTTGCCCCCACACCGGGTGGATCAAACTCCTGTATCAATCGAAGCAAATCTAAAACTTCAGTAAAATCTGTTTTAATGTTATGGTTAAAGGCAAGATCATCTATCAGTGAGTGAATATCCCGTTGAAGATAGCCTGCTTCATCAATATTGCCAATGATATGGGATGCGATCAAATACTCCCGGTCATTAACATCACGCCACCCTAACTGTGCCAATAATACCTCCTGTGGACTTGAGCCGGCAATAAATGGCACTTCCCTTATCTCGTCATCCGCCGAAGTATTATTCACATGCAATCGATAATCAGGAATTTCGTCATCATGAATATAGTCATCCAAATTAAACTCATCATCAGCCTTTTGCTCTGCGTCAGCTACATCCTGGTCATCGCCAGTCTCCATCGCACTATCATATTCATCATTGTTGTTGTCCTGTAAATCCAAGTCTTCATACAACTCTTCCCCCTCTTCAAGAGCAGGGTTTTCCTCAATTTCCTGTTTGATACGCTGATCCAGCAAGAGAGCAGGAACCTGCAGCAGTTTCATGAGCTGAATCTGCTGAGGAGACAACTTTTGCAATAGTTTTTGCTGTAGCCTCTGTTTGAGCATAGTATCAAATCTTTATCTTATTTGAACGTTTTTCTTTACGCGAACTTGCCACTCTGTTAGCCTGTAATCAAAGATATAAAAAAGAAACCAAAAAAAATGGAACAACATATTATTAAAATTACTGCTTACTATGTAGCCAAAGCTTTGATGCGATGTTAAAAGTCGGCATTCTGTGGTGCCCTCGGAAAAGGAATCACATCACGTATATTGCCCATCCCGGTCACAAACAGCATCAACCTTTCAAAGCCAAGCCCAAAACCACTGTGGGGGGCCGTGCCGAACTTTCTGGTTTCCAGGTACCACCACACATCCCCCTCCTCAATCCCCATCTCTTTGATACGACCATATAGCTTTTCATAATCCTCTTCACGCTGCGAACCTCCAACAATCTCGCCAATTTTCGGGAACAAAACATCCATGGCACGAACCGTTTTCCCATCATCATTCAGCTTCATGTAAAAAGCTTTTATGCTTCGGGGATAATCCGTCAAAATAACCGGCTTCCTGAATTCCTGCTCCACAAGATAACGCTCGTGCTCAGACTGTAGATCTACCCCCCATTCAACAGGGAACTCAAAACGCTGTCCCGACTGCTCCAGAATATTAATGGCTTCGGTATAGGTTATCCGGACAAATGCGTTGTCAATAATCATGCTGAGCCTGTCTGTAAGCTCTTCATCATACATTTTTTGCAAAAAGGCCAGATCGTCTTCACAGTGTTCAAGCAAATATCTTATGAGATATTTCAGAAATGATTCGGCGAGGTCCATATTGTCATGGATGTCATAAAAAGCCATCTCCGGCTCAATCATCCAAAACTCAGACAAGTGGCGGGAAGTGTTAGAGTTTTCAGCCCTGAAGGTGGGTCCGAAAGTATAAATATTTGACAAAGCAAGTGCTCCCAACTCTCCTTCTAGCTGACCTGAAACGGTGAGGTTGGTCTCTTTTCCGAAGAAATCCTTGCTGAAATCAACCTCCCCTGCTGCTGTCAATGGCGGATGTTTTGGATCAAGCGTGGTAACACGGAACATTGCTCCGGCACCTTCTGCATCAGAACCGGTGATAATGGGTGTATGTAAATAGTAGAACCCGTGCTCATCAAAAAACTTATGAATGGCAAAGGATAATGCATGACGAATGCGGAAAATGGCTCCAAATGTGTTGGTTCGGGGTCTGAGGTGAGCTATTTCACGCAAAAACTCAAGGGTATGACCCTTTTTCTGCAATGGATACTTCTCCGGATCGGCAGTTCCATATAGTTTAATGTCAGAAGCTTGTATTTCAAGGGTCTGTCCCTTCCCCTGGGATTGTACCAGCAAACCGTTGGCCGAAATGCATGAACCGGTGGTAATTGCCCGAAGCAATTCATCCTGACCAAAAGCCTTGACATCCACAACAATTTGAATATTATGAATAATTGACCCATCATTCAATGCAATAAAGGCAACATTTTTATTTCCTCTGCGGGTGCGGACCCAGCCTTTCACATTGATCTCCTCTCCCAGCAAATGGGAATGATCTTTTTTCAACAGATCATATATTCTTTGTCTTTTGATATGTTTCATATGAAAGCTCCTTTAAAAGAAAGGTAAACAAGCACAATTGCCCTGTTTCCCATTCAAACATATAACGTAAACCCTGAAGTAAGCAGTTGAATAAGCTTCCTGTCAACCAATGCGGTATGGACAATTGCACTGCAAACTATCTACAGACAAATCCTCTGTCAGCTTAGGGTTTTTATGATGCCCGGTTAACCGGGGCTTGCAAAAATACAATCAATTTTGGAATCGTACGACAGCTACAAACATTTCTCCATACTTTCCCATAATCGCTTTGCTGTCAGATCCCATGAGAACTTCCGGCACTGTTTGCGACCCCGCTCGATCAATACATTGCGCAATGAATGATCCTGTATGATGCGGCTCATGGCCCCGGCAATTTGCTCAATGGACAATGGATCAACAAGCAAAGCGGCATCTCCTGCAACTTCCGGCATACTGGTAACATCCGAAGCAATCACCGGTACCTCACACTTCATGGCTTCAATAATGGGAACACCGAAACCTTCAAAATGTGACACCAGCAACAAGGCATCGGCCGATCCGAGGATATCACGGACAGCTTTGTCATCTTTGCGACCCGCAAAAACAACATCGCTTTGGTGTTGCATGCTCCGGTAAGCTTTTTTCAGGTCACCGGATCCAAACATGGTTGCCCCTATTATAACCAACTTATGCGATAACTGATTATTGCTTTTAAACAAATCAAATGCCCGAAGCAGCCCGTCAATGTTTTTGCGTCGGTGCAAAGCTCCAATGTAAACGAAATAGGGTGCACCATTACAAAGCTCATCTCGCACGGCACGAGCCGTTTCTTTTTCTGCAGGGCCTAAAAATGAGTGAATTCCATTATATACTACATCAATTCTCTCCGCAGGGTAGGAAAAAGTTTGTTCAATATCCTTTTTTGAGTATTCGGAAACGGTGGCAATCCTTTTTGCCATACCTGCATACCTGGGAAAATAATAATGGTAATACTTGCGCGTCAACCATGGAATAAACTGCGGTTGGTGCATAAAGTTCAGGTCATGAAAAACCGGCAACTGGGCTCCATCAAAATGGCCGGCCAGAAAGCCATCCGGCGACACAAACAAATCAATGCCTTCCTTTCGCAAATACCTCGACACCACATGTTCAAAATAAACATAATACAGGAATGGATGCCTTGCAGGAGGGAATAGCTCTACAGGCACAATATTATCGGCAAAAACAAACTCCTTATTGTGTTTCCTGTCAAAAAGAAAATAAAACCTGTGTTCCGGATGAGCCTTCACGATCCGCTTGAAACTTTGAAAAGTGAACCAGCCAATGCCTTCAAGCTTACCGGGCAACAACAAACGCGTATTTATTGCAATTTTCAAAACAATGCGTATTTATCAGCCACATCTTGCACGTTTTGCTTTGGTGCAATGCCAATTTGTGGGTAAAACACAAAATTATGTTTTATTTTCTTAATTTTGAGATGTGAAAAGGATGTCTTACAAAATCACCCAATACAAAAGCATGGTTTCAGGGTGGGTATCCTGAATGCCATGGATCGACATCCAAACCAAAGAAACTCATTAAAAAAGAAATGTAAAGTGTTATGGCAGCTAAATTAATGAACCACATTGAGCCTGGTGTTTTATCAGGCAATGACGTACAGGAAGTATACCGGATTGCAAAAGAAAACCAGTTTGCTTTGCCGGCTATTAATGTGATCGGGACCAACTCGGTAAACACGGTATTGGAAGCCGCGAGAGATTTTAACTCTCCGGTAATCATTCAGTTCTCCAATGGTGGAGCCCATTTTTTTGCCGGCAAGTCATTATCAAATGACAACCAGCGTGCGGCAATCGCGGGCGCCATATCCGGAGCATACCATACACACCGTATGGCCAAAGAGTACGGAGTAAGGGTGATCCTTCATACCGATCATGCTGCAAAAAAACTACTCCCCTGGATTGACGGATTACTGGATGCAGGTGAAGAACATTTTAAACAAACAGGAAAGCCGCTTTTCAGCTCCCATATGCTGGATTTATCGGAAGAAACATTAGAAGACAATATTTCCATCAGCAAAAAATACCTGGCAAGAATGAGCAAAATTGGCATGTCGCTGGAAGTGGAACTGGGTGTAACCGGAGGTGAAGAAGACGGTGTTGACAATACCGGCATCGACAGCTCCAAGTTGTACACACAACCGGAAGAAGTTGCCGATATGTACAAATCACTGATGGATGTGTCACCCAATTTTACCATTGCAGCCGCTTTCGGAAACGTTCACGGGGTTTACAAACCTGGGAATGTCATACTGCAGCCGGTTATTCTGAAAAACTCCCAACACCATATCAGAGAAGAGTTTGGCACTGGTGACAATCCCGTAAACTTTGTTTTTCACGGAGGAAGCGGTTCAAGCAGGGAAGAAATCCGTGAAGGTATTTCCTATGGTGTCATCAAAATGAACATCGATACAGATACACAATGGGCATTCTGGAAAGGTGTGAAAGATTTTTACCGGAAGAATGAAGGTTATCTGCAAGAGCAGATCGGCAACCCAGATGGTGATGACAAGCCAAACAAAAAGTATTATGACCCCAGGGCTTGGCTGCGAAAAGGTGAAGAGAGCATGCGTGACCGGCTAAAACAGGCCTTCGAAGACCTGAATGCATTGGACAGGAATTAGTCCATTTCCGGGAAATTGATCATATCAACCACAATATAGGCAGCTGAATAATCACGCCGGATCTTTTCCAGAAATCTGCGGGCGTCAAGTCTTGTGCGAAAATCACCGACCCGAAGCTTAAAATAGGGTTCTTCGTAAACGATATAAGCCCTTACATCCGGGTATTTTTTTTCAAACGCCGCCTGTTCCCGCTGGGTGTTTAGCCGTGCACGATTACCGGAATCCATATACAAATGCACCCGATATCCCGGCACACCTTGCTGCCGGGATACAGCATTGCGGTGTGCATGCAAAAGCATGGAAATTTTTTCATCCTGGTGCACATTGTCCCATCGCAATGGATGCAGAAAAGGCAAGGTGTCGGTATGCAGACTGTCCGCCGGTAGTGTGTCTGTCAATAATGTATCGGTACGTGCAGCCCAGATGTTTTCAAAATCGTCCCGAGACCGGTCCCAAATACGATTATCATCCCTGCTGACAACCTCCGGCAACAAAAAAAACGGAGAAAGCATGAAAAAACAAACAAGAACAATTTGTTTTATGCCAATCGTTGTTTTTTTCATACCCGCAATCTGGTTAATTGTTAAAAAATATTATGTGCAAAAACCTGTTTTTGAGGGCACACATATCGATTTCACGGCAAATAACGGCAATTATTGACAACTGGTCCGTTCAACATACGAGAAAAACGTCAGCTCCCCGGGCTTTCAGCAATTGTGCAAACCGCATAAAACCAAACAATTCCATTGTCAGTATGCCCTTGCAAAAACAACACGTCTTTCCGAGGTTTTCCCCGAATAAACGCAGTTTCCCTCTTCCTTATTGTCATCCAAAGGGATACAACGGATCGTCGCCTTAGTTTCTTCTTTGATCTTTTGCTCCGTTTCTGCTGTGCCATCCCAGTGGGCCATTATAAAACCTCCCTTGTCGTCCAGAATATCTTTGAATTCTTCCCATGTATCGGCTGTACGTGTATTGTTTTTCCGGAACTCAGATGCCCTGCGAAACAGATTATGCTGAATATCTTCCAGCAGTTGCTCAACGGTTTGAGCTAAATTTTCTAACGAAACAATCTGTTTTTCCAAAGTGTCCCTGCGTGCAATCTCAACCGTTCCCTTTTCCAAATCTCTGGGACCTACGGCAATTCGCAGCGGCACACCTTTAAACTCATACTCATTGAATTTCCAACCCGGCTTATAGGTATCACGATCATCAAGCTTTACAAGCACACCCCTGTTTTCGATCATTGTCTTGATCTCCCGGGCTCTCTGACAAACCATTTCGTATTGATCCTTGTTTTTATAAATGGGTACAATTACCGTTTGTATCGGTGCAAGCTTCGGAGGCAGTACCAGCCCATGGTCGTCTGAATGAGCCATGATTAATGCACCCACCAGCCTTGTTGACACCCCCCATGACGTAGCCCAAACATACTCCAGGGTTCCTTCTTTACCGGCAAACTTAACATCAAAAGCTTTTGCAAAATTTTGCCCGAGGAAATGAGATGTTCCGGCCTGCAAGGCCTTGCCATCCTGCATCAGAGCCTCAATGCAGAAAGTTTCAACAGCCCCTGCAAAACGTTCGTTTTCTGACTTTACCCCTTTCAGAACGGGAATGGCCATATAGTTTTCGGCAAAATCAGCATAAACATCCAGCATTTTATAAGTTTCCTCAAGAGCTTCCTGCTGAGTGGCATGTGCCGTATGTCCCTCCTGCCATAAAAATTCGGCAGTACGTAAAAACATTCTGGTACGCATTTCCCATCGAACAACATTGGCCCATTGATTAACCAGGATGGGCAAATCGCGATACGACTGAACCCACTGACGATAAGTGTCCCAAATGATGGTTTCGGACGTTGGGCGGATCACCAGCTCTTCTTCCAGTTTGGCATCCTCGTCAACAACCACACCGTTCCCATCTGGAGCATTTTTTAAGCGGTAATGCGTCACAACCGCACATTCTTTCGCAAAACCCTCAACATGGGCTGCCTCCTTACTAAAAAAAGATTTTGGTATAAATAAAGGGAAGTAAGCATTGACATGCCCGGTGTCCTTAAACATCTTGTCAAGTGCTGCCTGCATTTTTTCCCAAATGGCATACCCATAGGGTTTTATAACCATACATCCCCTGACGGCAGAATTTTCTGCCAGCCCCGCTCGCTGCACAATGTCATTGTACCATTTTGAATAATTCTCTTCTCTGGTGGAAAAATCTTTGGCCATATCTCTTTTTGGTATAGTATTTGTATCTTAATTGTTGGATTGAAAGGCGCAAATTTAACAAAAAACTAGAGTATTGTTATTAACTTTGTAAAAACCAAAATATACAACCAGGAGGAATAGTCATGAAAATGTTGCTTAATTTAACGGGAATCTTACTTGCACTAGTGGTTGCGGGTTGTTCAACAACCTATTATACCACCAGCGAGCATGATGATGTGTATTACAGTCCTCAGGTGATTAGAGGTGGTGCAGAAGCACAAGCTGCGCAAAACCAAGGCAGGGTAGCTGACGTGGTTCATGAACATGAAACAAAGCAGGAAGAAGCTTTTGCCTATAATAGCGGAGCCACTTACTACCACTATGAGGAAACTGCAGAAGCTACCCAAACGGACACATCATACTATTACGATGAAGACGGGAATATCGTGATCGTCAATAATCATTATTATGGCGACTACTATGATTATTCGTATGCTTCCAGAATCAGACGCTTTCACAGGCCTTACGCAAGTTTCGGCTATTATGATCCGTTTTTCACCAACATGTTCTGGTACACTTACGACCCATTTTTCTCTGGCTGGAGCATTTACTGGGGATATACCCCCTTCTATTTCAGCTGGCATCACAGACATTTCTGGCGTCATCATCATTGGCATCGTCCATGGTATGGTTATCACCATGGCTTCTGGGCAGGTTACCACCATGGCTTCTGGGCAGGTTACCATTCCGGATTCTGGCACCCCTATTATTATGGGTACGGCTTCGGATACGGCGGTCACTGGGGCTGGGGAGGTTATCCATACCATTATTATTACTATAACAGCTTTGATCAAACCACAGCTTATCATTACGGCCCCCGCGGAACAACAGGTGGTACTGTAGCCACGCGCGGTGAAGCAGGACGCACACATTCAACCGGAAGAAGCAGTTTTGCAGAAACATTTGAAGAAAGAACTTTCCGTGATGATCAAGGTAAAAGACAATTACTCGCAGTAAATGACAGACCTTCAGCGAGGGAAACTACCGGTTCTCCCAGAGAAACACCGGCTGCAAGCACAGAATTGCCAACAGCCCGTGAACAAGCTCCGCAAAGAGAAGTAACCGATCGGACGACGACTCCGGAAAGAGCCACCGATACAAGAACCGGACAGGTTCGTGAGCGCGGAGAGGCATATCAGCCGGGCAGCAGAGTAGAAGACTATCGTGCACCATCAAGGGAGCAATACACCAGGCCGGCATCAGACAGATACACAAGGCCTGAGCAGGCCAGCCCCGAGAGATCATCCGGTGAACAGGGACGCGCTACCAATTATTCAATGCCCAGGTCCTATACCTCACCCAGCTATCAGCAGCCCAGCACACCGCAGAGAACAAGGCCTGCCACGCAAACCAGACCGGCAAGGGAAGAAGCAGCTCCCAGCAGCAGGGATACACAAACACAACCCACTGCAAGACCTGCAACTCCTCCATCGCAGAGACCGCAAGCCCAGCCTTCGCGGACCGACAGAGGAAGACCCAGCTATACACCACCCAGCAGGCAACCCAGCCGGTCAACAACAAGTCCGGCCAGATCAACACCGCCGAGCAGAAGTACAGCTGCACCGTCAAGAAACAGCTCCCCTTCCAGGAGCACTGTTGCACCCAGCTCAAGCAGTAGCCGTTCTTCGGGTACAACAAGATCATCAGGTAGTAGCAGCAGCAGCCGCTCTTCCGGTGGAAGAAACAGATAGACTGTGGTAGTGACTAAATCCTCCCATATATATTTATCACCTCCCGGCAAACTAGTTTTTACACACCGGTTTTCGCCGGGAGGTTTTTTAGAATCATCCCAAGATAATATTATCGCCATGAAAAAGTATTTTTTGACATTAATGATCTCTCTTATTGGTTTTTCCGGTGCATTTGCGCAAAATGAGATGGATGCACTCCGCTATTCACAAACACTGTATGGTGGCACCGCCCGTTTTATGGCAATGGGTGGCAGCTTTGGTGCCCTGGGGGGAGACTTTTCCACCTTGAGTGTAAATCCGGCCGGCATTGGTATATACCGAAGCTCCGAAATCAGCATTACTCCATCCCTGAGTTACAGCAAAGTGGAAAGCCGTTATTTCAGCAACTTTGAAGATGATATGAAATATAACTTTAACTTCAACAACTTTGGAGTGGTCTTTTCATTTCCGGTTGGAAGCCAGATTGAAGAAGGAGGATGGCAATTTGTAAACGTGGGACTGGGGATCAATCGTCACAACAATTTTAATGATCGTTGGATCGCCCGTGGTTTCAATGCACACAGCTCTAAAATGGCCAGCCTTGTTCAACAAGCCAACATGGAGGGGCAAGTCAATAATCTTGACCCCTTCTCCACCAAACTTGCATGGGAAACATGGTTGCTGGGCGAAGATGAACAAGGCTTTTTTGCGGATATGCTTGATAATGTTGATCAGTACCATGAAAGCAGCACATCAGGATCCATAAGGGAGTTCGTACTTTCAATGGGCGCGAACTATAATGACCGGCTTTACCTTGGGGCAACAGTCGGATTTCCATCTGTTTCTTTTGAAGAAAGGAGTACCTTTGAAGAAAAGGACACACAGGGGCTCAATGAGGTATTTAATTCAATGAGTTTCACGAACCGGTTAAAAACCTCCGGGAGTGGCTATAATTTCAAGCTTGGAGCCATTGTCAGAATTACCGATATTATCCGTGTTGGCGGGGCGTTCCACTCACCCACATTTTATGATTTGAAAGACAGATACAATGCGACCATGCGTTCAGACCTGAATCTTGACTATGATTCAAGGGTGGCCAGCTCCCCCGAAGGCAGGTTTGACTACGAACTGAATACACCCCTCAGGGCAATTGGCAGCCTGGGTTTGGTGTTTGGAAAAAATGGCCTGGTCAACATTGATTATGAATATACCGATTATACCACTGCTCGTTTACGTAGCACAAATTATTCTTTCTCCGAAGAAAACCGGATCATCAGGGAATCATTTAATCAGCAACACAACATACGTGTTGGTGGTGAAGTGCGAATTTCGCCTGTTATTTTGCGAGGTGGTTACGGTTATTATTCAAATCCTTACAAATCAGGGGTCAATGATGCGGCACGATCCGTTATCTCAGCAGGATTCGGGATCAGGGAAAGCAACTACTTCCTGGATTTTGCCTATAACTACACCTTTTATTCAGAAGATTATTATTTGTATTTTCTGGACACCGATGGGCCTCTGCCAATGGCAGAAAGAGATTTTTCGTCCAGCACATTCAGAGTCTCGATTGGTTGGAGGTTTTAGATCAATTATGCAGATCAATCCTGCTCAACCATTTTTACGATTTCATCATCCACCAGAATACGACCGCAATATTCGCATACAATAATTTTCTTGTGTAATCGAATATCAAGGTGACGCTGCGGGGGTATTTTGTTAAAGCAACCACCGCATGCATCTCTTTCAACGGCAACAACGGCAAGGCCATTTTTTGCATTGTCACGGATTCTTTGGTAAGCATTGAGCAAACGGGTTTCAAGGGCAGCGCGCTGTTCTTCGGATTTCTCAAGCAAAACAGTTTCGTCTTTTTCCGTTTCTGCAACGATATCACTAAGCTCTGCCTTTTTTGCATCCAGATCCTGTTTTCTCTCAGCAAGCTCTTCTTCAACTTGTTTAACCAGCTCATTTTTCCCTTCAACCTCAATGGCAAATTCCTTCATTTTCTTTTCTGCCAGCTGAGCTTCAAGTGTTTGATACTCTATTTCTTTGGAAAGAGAGTCGTATTCGCGGTTATTGCGAACATTCATTTGCTGAGCTTCGTATTTTTTGATTAGTTCAAGGCTTTCCTGGGCCGAAATTTTCTTGTTTGAAATATCTGTCTGGAGTTCCTTGATTTCGTTATTAAACTTTTCAACCCTTGTCTCAAGGCCTGCGATCTCATCTTCCAGATCTTGCACCTCCAGCGGAAGTTCGCCTCTGACACTGCGGAGTTTGTCAATGCTAAAATCTATTGTTTGCAGTCGGTACAGAGCAACAAGTTTGTTTTTCACTGTTTTCTCTATGCTCTCTTCTGTAGCGGTTTCCGGGATACTCACCGGAGATCCTTCAGTGCCCGTACTGGGGTTGATCATTTTTTCAGGTTCCTTTGCAGACTTTGTATTTGGTTTTTTTTTAGCCATGTGAAAAAGATGTGTTAGGTTTTTGATTGTCTGTATTTTACCGATAGTGCACCGGGTTTGTTTTTGCTTCAGAAATCAGGACGGCAAAGTTAACTATTTTTTTCTTAATAATATCATGTATGAGGTATGTTGTAAACTGCTCTGTTTCATAGTGTCCGGCATCTACGAGCAATATCTTGTTTGTTGCATCAAAAAACTGATGATATTTGACATCGCCGGTAACATAAGCATCTGCACCGGAATGTATGGCGGTACTGATTAAAAACGCACCGGAACCACCACAAAGAGCGACGCGTTGAATGTTTCGCCGGTGGGGAACCGTATGTTTGACCATGGGTGCTTTCAGGGCTTGTTTCACCATGTCCAGAAAGCCCACTGCAGAAACAGGTTCAGCTAACTCACCAATCATTCCTGAACCAACTTTATTAAGCCGGTTATCCAGCGGGTAAATATCATAAGCTACCTCTTCGTAAGGGTGGGTTTTCAGCAACGCTGCAATTATTTCTGATTGTTTATAAACGGGAAATATTGTTTCTATGCGCACCTCTTCTTCATAATGCAACTCATTTGTGTTTCCAACAAATGGGTTGGTATTATCGCCGGCACGAAAAGAGCCCCTGCCTTCCAGGTTGAAGCTGCAGCAATCATAATCACCTATATGACCTGCACCCGCAGCAAAAACCGCAGCACGCACTTTCCCGGCATGCGACAAGGGAACAAATGTGGCCAACTTGCGCAACAGGCCTGTTTCCGATTGTAAAATCCGTAGGTTTTTTAGTCCGAGTGCAAGCCCAAGAGCATGATTTACCCCGTTGAATACTTTGTCGAGATTGGTGTGGATGGCCACTACAGCAATATTGCTGCGAATGGCTTCAATCACAACTGCTTCAGCAGGAGTATCCCCGGAAAGGCGTTTCAGCCCTTGAAAAATCAGCGGATGATGCGACAAAATAAGATCACATTCTTTTTTTTGGGCTTCTTTAACTACCTCCATGGTAACATCGAGACAAACGAGGGCTTTCGACACTTCCTGTAAGGGGTTTCCAATTTGTATTCCTGAATTATCATAATCTTCCTGCAGAGTAAATGGAGCTTCATAGTCAAGCGCTTTAATAAAATCCTGTAGTAACATATCAGATGTTTTTTTGGTGTGCAACGATCATAGACTTTTTGTTGAAGATAATCATACCAGTTCATATATATGCGTGGTTTTGGTAAAACCAATACATCTCAACGATTTATCGATATTTGACTTCAAATGTTTTTCAAAATTACATCATAATTCCCAATTCTCACATTCAGGCCATAGCATTGACACAACAATATAATGCATGGTTGGCCAGACAGGTAAGTCATAATGTTAATTCCATGCTGCAAACTATCATAAAGGTACTGACCAGGGGCTTCCCAATGGATAACAAACAGATTTAATTTTTTACCTTTGGGGTATGAGTTGGCTACGCATCATTTTATTACCCTTTGCCATTTTATACGGTTTTATTGTGTGGGTGCGCAATTTGTTTTTTGATTATGGTATATTGCCATCGGAGTCTTTCCATATTCCGGTCATTTCAGTAGGGAATCTCAGTGTTGGGGGGACGGGTAAAACGCCTCATGTGGAGTATCTTGCAGGTTGTCTTAAGGACCGTTATACCATTGGTGTTCTGAGCCGTGGTTATAAGAGAAAAACAAGGGGTTACGTTGTTGTAAGACAAGATTCTGGTACAATGGATGTGGGTGATGAACCCTTGCAGGTAAAACGAAAGTTTCCGGAGGTGCATGTTGCCGTGCATGAAAACCGACGCCGGGGAATCCGGGCTCTTTTGCATGAATTCCCGGACATTGATTTAATCTTGCTTGATGATGCTTTTCAGCACAGGTATGTGAAGCCGGGTTTAAATTTATTATTAACCGGATATTACAATCCGTTTTTCAGGAGTTTTTTGTTGCCTGTGGGCAATTTGCGGGAGTCTAAGAAGGGTGCAGGAAGGGCAGATGCGATCATTGTCAGCAAAACCCCAAAGGTTTTTTCTCCTTTGGACCGCCGGTATTTTTTAAAAAGAATCGGGCGTTACCATTCGAAGGATGTGTTCTTTTCCCGCCTGCACTATAAACAGATGCTTCCATTGACAGTTGAGACACCTGTTGCCCCTCCCCTCTCGATCAAAACCATTTTTTTACTGACAGGTATTGCCAACCCCACATCCCTTGAGGAATATTTGAAAACGCTTTGTCAGGAACTTGTTGTTCACAGGTATCCGGATCATCATGCCTTTAATGAGGGCAATCTGCTTAGGTTGCAGAGGGATTACAAAGAAGCCATCAGTCATTGCAAGATTATTGTAACAACGGAGAAGGATGCCATGCGTTTACGTGACAGAGCGTTGTTAAATATATTCGAAGACATACCTGTTTATTATCTTCCCATAGAAGTGGTGTTTCATGAAGAAGACAAATTGGCATTCAATAATTTATTGTCAGAATTTCTTTCACGCTATAGATAGAGCATCCGGGAAACCGGCTATGATTACAGTCTTGTTTTGGAAAAACATACAAGCAGGGTTGGCACAACTTTGTCCCTGCCTGTATGTACCAAAGTCGCTGTCCGGAAAACTCACAGCCGGTTTTTCTTGTGCATGATGCAAAAGACCGGGTAATTGGTGTGTCATTGGCCGCGTGAGAAATCGTCACCCACGGGTCGAGTCAAACTTATTGATGCCATTCATGCTGATGTCATTCAGGCTATCTTTAAGGCGACAGTCCTTTTTTCAGACATTCCAATTGGGTACCTCCCATTAGAATGGGAGGTCATCATCTTCGTCAGGCGGCGTGTCAGGCACCGGGGGTGCAGATTGGGGTGTTTGTGCGATGGTTTGTTTACCGGTCTGATCCTGATCCGATCGGCCTCCGATAAAGTTGATCACATCCCCCACAATTTCTGTGGTATACCTTTGGTTACCATCTTTATCCTGCCATTGTCTGGTTCTGAGTCGACCTTCAATGTACACCTGCCTTCCTTTACTAAGGTATTTTTCGGCGAGTTCGGCGCGATTTCGCCATAATACTACAGTATGCCATTCGGTTTTTTCAAGGTTTTCTCCGTCCTTGCCCTTGTAGTATTCATTGGTTGCGATCCTCAGTCTGGCCATTTTTACACCACTTTCCAGGGTCATCACTTCAGGGTCTATGCCAAGGTTACCCAAAAGAATTACTTTGTTTACTCCTGCCATTGTTGTTTCTTTTAGATTTAACACAAATTTATTATTTCGAGGCTAAATTAATTATTTATTTGTTATAATAAAAATATTTTTCTTCAAAATGCATAATGCGGGTTTTAAGCGGTCTGTTTTTACCAAAAAAATCAAAGTTACGCAATCCGGTGTGTTATTGCAAATATGGGGATGAATTCAGGCAAACCTTGTCAGCTGGTCACTTGCTTAATATAGCGCTCCAGGAGTACCGGTTTTGCCAGCATATCAAATTCGTGAATGTTAACATACAGGTATCTTTGTTCCAATAAGTTTTTAGTGATTTCATCAACCCTGATCCGGTAAAAAGAGGCAAAAATACGTTGATGTGTCAGCATGTGCTGCATTTGCACCACATGCTGACTAAGCAACAAATTTGCGATGTCAATTCTGCATGTTTTCCACCATGGGTGGCTCAACAGGTTTTCGCTGTTTATTGGTTCTCCGGTTTCGAGAAGCGGCAGTTCATACATATTTTTCCAAATGTCGTTACCGGTTCTTTTTTGTACAAAAAAGCGTATTTCGTTATCCCGGGCCAGGCAGAAAAAGAAAAAGTAATGGAAATAACGTTCGCGGATCGGTTTTTTTGGTTCTTTCCGGGGATATTTGTGCACGTTATCTGACTGGTAAGCGTGACAGGCATGGTTTAGCACACAGGACATACACAAAGGGTTTACAGGTTTACAAACCATAGAGCCAAAGTCCATCATAGCCTGGTTAAAATCTCCCGGTTTGTCGCGGGGAATGATATCCATGGCGAGGTCATACAACATTTTTTTTGTGGCGGTTTTGTTTAAGGGTTTGTCAACTGCGAATAACCGGGTTAATATGCGCATTACATTGCCATCCAATGCGGGGATGGGTTCATTGAAACAAATTGAGGCGATGGCTGCTGCGGTATACGGCCCTACTCCTTTAATATTTTTCCAGTCCTTATAGTTATCTGGCAGTTTTCCATTGTGATTGATAATGATTTGATTGGCTGCCTGGTGCAGGTTTCTTGCCCGCGAATAATATCCCAGGCCCTGCCATAATCTCAGCACTTTTTCTTCGGGAGCGGCCGCCAGGGAGAACACATCGGGAAACGAATCAACAAAGCGATGATAATAGGCCATGCCTTGGTCCATGCGGGTTTGTTGAAGTATAATTTCCGATATCCAGATATGGTAAGGGTTTTGGGATTCACGCCAGGGGAGCGATCTTTTATTAACGGAATACCATTTCAGGAGGAGGTATGGAATGCTCATATAAGATTGTTGGAGAACACTGTCAAAGAAAAGAATAATTGTGTAATTGGTTGATGTAAAAATAATTAATTTGTTTCTGATATAAAAGAAAAAGTTTATCTTTGCATCCTTAATTCGAAAGAAAAAACCACATAAAATCCTAATAACCAAAAAAGTAAAGAATTATGACTAAAGCTGAAATCGTAACCGAGATTGCCAACAAAACCGGCATTGAGAAGGTAGCTGTACAAGCAACCGTTGAAGCTTTCATGGGCACTGTAAAGAATGCATTAGTTAAAGGAGAAAATGTTTATTTAAGGGGCTTTGGCAGCTTTATTATCAAGGAAAGGGCGGAGAAAACCGGCAGGAATATTTCCAAAAACACCACGATCATTATTCCGGCCCACTGCATTCCTGCGTTTAAGCCAGCCAAGGAGTTCGTTAATGAAGTGAAGGCATCTGTTAAGCCCTAAGGAAGGGTACGATGCAACAGGCCTTTGTCTGAAGAAGAAAACATAAACATTAGGAGAACAATTATGCCTAGCGGAAAAAAGAGAAAAAGACACAAGATGGCAACCCATAAGCGCAAAAAACGGTTGCGCAAAAACAGGCACAAGAAGAAATAATTCCTTTATAAGGCTTTATGGTGCCTGTGTTTATTAGTAATAAAATTACATAGTACCGTCAGGGTATTATGTAATTTTATTTTTACACATTATTTCTCGTCCTACAATCCTTTCATAAAGTACTATGAGCCATGATGGACAAATGAACCTTTAAAGCATCTCTATTGTGAACAAAGAATTGATTATTGATTCGGGCACAACGGAGGTTGTAATGGCTTTGCTCGAGGATAAACGGCTGGTGGAATTACACCGGGAGCGAAAAAACAACAATTACTCCGTTGGAGACATTTATCTCGGAAAGATCAAAAAGATTATTTCCGGGCTGAATGCTGCATTTGTGGATGTGGGATATGAGAAGGATGCTTTTTTACACTATCTTGACCTGGGAAGCCAGGTAAACAGTCTGAACAAATATACCAAGTTGGCCATGGCGGGGAAAACGAAGGTTTTGCCCATGGAGCATTTCCACATGGAGAGTGAGATAGAGAAGACCGGAAAAATAACCGAGGTTCTTCACACAAACCAGCCTGTATTGGTTCAGATTGCAAAAGAACCCATTTCAACGAAGGGACCCCGCATTACAAGCGATTTATCCCTGGCCGGCAGATATCTGGTACTGGTTCCTTTTTCTGACCGTATATCTGTTTCTCAAAAAATACAAAACGCTGATGAGAAAAGCCGGCTCAAGCGGTTGGTGCAAAGCATCAAACCAAAGAATTTTGGTGTGATCATCCGAACCATTGCCGAGGGTAAAATGGTTGCGGATCTGGATGCAGATCTAAATAATTTAGTGGCGAAATGGTACAGTATTGCTGAAAAGCTTGCTAATGCCAAGCCGCCACGCATCATTATGGGAGAGATCAACAGATCTTCGGCCATGCTTCGCGACCTGTTGAATGAGTCATTTAACAGTATTCACGTAAATGATCCTTCTGTTTTTGATGAATTAAGAGACTACATTAAAACAATTGCACCGGACAAGATTGACATTCTGAAACTGCATAGGGGCAAAGTTCCTATTTTCGACCATTTTGGTATAGAAAAGCAGATCAAAGGCTCATTCGGGAAAGTTGTTTCTATCAAGAGCGGTGCCTACCTTGTGATAGAACATACCGAAGCTTTACATGTGATAGATGTCAATAGCGGGCAGCGCATCAGCAGCGAGAACAGTCAGGAAGATAATGCTTTGGATGTAAACATGGAGGCCGCCGCCGAAATAGCGAGGCAGTTGAGGCTTCGCGACATGGGCGGGATCATCGTAGTTGACTTCATTGATATGGTACAGGCGGGTAACAGGCGCACCTTGTACGAAAAAATGAAGGAGGAGATGAAAAAAGACCGGGCGAAGCACAATGTTTTACCGCCCAGCAAGTTTGGACTGGTGCAAATCACGCGTCAGAGAGTACGCACCGAAACCAGTGTTGAGACACTTGAAAAATGTCCTGCATGTGGTGGATCTGGTAAGATCCGGCCCAGTGTAATACTGGTAGATGAAATTGAAAGCAATCTGCGTTATCTTATCAGGGAGCAAATGGAACCTTCGCTCAGCCTTCGGGCTCATCCTTTTATACACGCGTATTTGACAAAGGGTTTGTTCTCTGCCCAAATGAAATGGTTCTTTAAGTATAAAAAGTGGATCAAAGTATATCCTTCCACATCCTATCATTTTCTTGAATACCGGTTTTTCAATAAACTTGATGATGAAATCAAGTTATGATTGACAGGAATTAATGAGCTATAGCCGGTGTTTAAGAGTTTACCGGATGATTCCGGTTATGATTGCGGACAAATATGAATGATTTGTCGAATGATCAGCCCTGATGAATTAAGAGAAAAGGCTGCACGTTACTGTGCCTGGCGCGAGCGTTGTACCATGGAGGTAAGGGATAAGCTTTATCAAATGGGTGCAGGTGCAGAATTGACTAATCGGATTCTGGAGGATTTAATCAGGGGGCGATATATTGACGATCAGCGATTTGCTGACTTGTATGTGCAGGGAAAATTCCGAAACAACCGGTGGGGAAAAGTAAAAATTTCGGCGGGGTTAAAGCAAAGACAGATACCGGATGCGGTCATCAGCCGTGCTTTGGCTACCATTGACGAAACCCAGTATAAGCAAGTATTGCAGCGTTTGATAACGGACAAACGTGCATCATTATCAGAACAAAAGAAAAAAACTATCCCGGAAAAGACTGCGGCTTATTGCATCCAGAAGGGGTTCGAGTCCGCTCTGGTATGGGATATTTTGAACAAACAACCATAAACATTATGATTTACAACGAGCATATCAAAGATTTAGACAAGAGGCTGGATGCCTTAAGGAGGTTTCTTTGACATTGAAGGGAAACGGGAAGAGATACAAGCCAGACAAAAAGAAACGGAAGCACCTGATTTTTGGGACAATCCCAAGGATGCTGAAAATAAGCTGAGGTACATAAGCAGTGTAAAACAATGGGTTGATGTTTTTGATGAAACAAAACAGAGGCTTGATGACCTTAAGGTGTTGTATGATTTTTATCAGGAGGGTGAAGGCACGGAAAAAGAGGTGACAGAGCTGTATAAAAAGGCCGTCAGGTTCATTGAGAAACTGGAGTTGCGCAAGATGCTCAACCAGGAGGAGGATCATCTGGCTGCCATTGTTGCCATTAATGCGGGGGCAGGGGGCACGGAGAGTCAGGATTGGGCCGAGATGCTCATGCGCATGTACTTGCGATGGGGCGAACGCAACAATTACAAAACCAAAGTTTTGGATGTTCAGGAGGGAGATGGGGCCGGTATTAAAAGTGCTTCTATTGAGTTTGAGGGTGATAATGCTTACGGATATCTGAAAGGAGAAAATGGTGTACACCGATTGGTAAGGCTGTCGCCATTTGATGCAAATCACAAACGGCACACCTCTTTTGCATCTGTATATGCATATCCCATTGTGGATGAAAAAATTACCATTGAGATCAACCCGGCTGATCTGAGCTGGGATACTTTCAGGTCGAGCGGTCCCGGCGGGCAGAATGTGAATAAGGTTGAGAGTGCTGTACGGGTTAGGCATGCTCCTTCGGGTATTGTGGTTGAATGCCAGGAAACCCGTTCACAAATTCAGAACCGGGAGAAGGCGCTAACGATGCTAAAATCGCAGCTTTACGAATTGGAGCTGAGGAAGAAGCGGGAGAAGATTGACGCGATGGAAAGTACGAAAAGGAAGATCGAATGGGGGTCGCAAATCCGGAGTTATGTTTTTCATCCCTATAAAATGGTCAAAGATTTACGAACCGGGGTAGAGACTTCAAATGTGCAAAGTGTAATGGATGGTGAAATTGATGAATTCATCAAGGCATACCTGATCGAATTCGCCTGATGCGTTATCAGCAGAGCATTCATTGCGTTCCTTTCTGCAAATTCCTGCATCCCCTTAAGGGGCATATTTATTATATTGAACTGAATTTCACAGCCTCTAAACAATTGCTTAATTTAACACTTTCAACAAATACCATAAAAAATTTCTCATCAACAAGTTAGCCGGCCATCGTTAATAACTTTTGGGTTTTGTTAATAAGAAGTGGTGCGGTTCCATTGTTTTGTTTCTTATTTTCGTTGTTCGAACATCACCTCACATTATTATATACCATTATTTTTTCGTCCTAAAGCGTTATACCACAGGGCGTAACGGCTAAAAACATATAAATTATGAATATGGGGAGCAAAAATGTTTTAAGTAACATTACCAAAGACACGGAGCAACAAAAAGAGAGTCATGGTTTGTATGATCATGTGCTTGACAACCGAAGATTGTCACAGGAAACGGGCAAACAGAATGATGAATATATTCATCCGGCGCACATAAAGTATTCTTATGAAGATGTATTGGCAAAGGCACTTGAGTATTTTGGCGGAGACAGTCTTGCTGCTGGTGTATGGGTTAACAAATACGCATTAAAAGACTCTGACGGCAACTTGTATGAGCAGACGCCTGATGATATGCACATGCGGATTGCCAGGGAGATTCATCGTATTGAAAACAAGTATCCGGATCCAATGTCAGAGGATCTTATTTTTTCATTGCTGCAGGGTTTTCGATATATTGTGCCGCAAGGCAGTCCGATGGCAGGCATTGGCAATCCCTTTCAGATTGGTTCTCTTTCCAACTGCTTTGTGATTGGTAACAAGGGAGATGCTGATTCGTACGGTGGTATCATGAAGTTGGATGAAGAACAGGTGCAGTTGATGAAGCGCAGGGGGGGTGTTGGTCATGACCTGTCGCATATTCGGCCCAAGGGTAGTCCTGTAAAAAACAGTGCGCTGACTTCCACCGGGCTTGTTCCGTTTATGGAGCGTTATTCCAACTCTACGAGGGAGGTGGCTCAGGATGGCAGAAGAGGTGCGTTGATGCTTACAGTATCCATAAAGCATCCTGACGCAGAGGGTTTTATTGATGCCAAACTGGAGCAGGGGAAAGTTACAGGAGCAAATGTATCTGTCAAGATCACTGATGATTTTATGCAGGCTGTTGTCAATGATACTGAATTTGTGCAACAGTATCCAATCCAGTCAGACAATCCCCAGTTTGTAAAAAAGATCAAAGCCCGGGAGTTGTGGAAGAAGATCGTTCACAATGCGTGGAAATCTGCGGAGCCGGGTATATTGTTCTGGGATACCATTATCAGGGAATCTGTGCCTGATGCCTACACTGACCTGGGTTTTAATACGGTGTCAACAAATCCGTGCGGAGAGATTCCGCTGTGCCCTTATGACAGCTGCAGACTGCTGGCCATTAACCTGTTCGGTTATGTAAAAGAGGCATTCACGGAAAATGCACATTTCGACTTTCCATTATTTAAGCAGCATGTTGCTTATGCGCAGCGGATGATGGATGATATCATTGACCTGGAGTTGGAAAAGATTGACCGTATAATTAGTAAGATTGAAAGCGATCCTGAGGAGGGTGAGGTAAAAAGGGTAGAAAGAAGTTTGTGGTTGAAGATCAGGGAGAAATGCATAGAAGGAAGACGCACCGGTATTGGGATAACCGCTGAGGGTGATATGTTGGCAGGCCTGGGTTATCGTTATGGCACACCTGAAGCCACTGGCTTTTCCGTAAGCATTCATCAAATGCTTGCCCTGGAGGCATACCGTTCGTCGGTAGAGCTGGCGGTCGTCAGAGGTGCTTTCCCGATATACGACAGTGATCGGGAAGCTGGCAACCCTTTCATACAGAGAATCAAAGAGAGTGACCCTGACCTCTACAAAGAAATGCTGAAGCATGGGCGCAGGAATATTGCCCTCCTCACCATAGCACCAACGGGAAGCGTATCAATTCTTACCCAGACGACCTCAGGTATTGAGCCTGTTTTCATGGTAGCCTACAAGCGGCGGCGAAAGGTAAATCCCAACGACAAGAATGTGCGTGTTGATTTTGTTGATGAAGTTGGTGATCACTGGGAAGAGTATAATGTGTTTCATCATAAATTTATTGATTGGCTGCTGGCCAACGGATATGATGTAAACGAGGTGAAGCAGATGAAAGACAAGGAGCTGGGGGATATCATCAGACGTTCTCCTTATTATAAAGCCACCGCAAATGATGTAGACTGGGTGGCCAAAGTACATATGCAGGGCGCGGTCCAGAAGTGGGTGGATCATTCAATTAGCGTGACGGTCAATGTACCCGGCGATGTCAACCAGGAACTTGTTGGGAAAATTTATCAAACAGGTTGGGAAAGCGGCTGCAAAGGGATTACCGTGTATCGTGACGGTTCAAGGTCAGGTGTTCTAGTCAACGATAAGAAGAAGGATGAAAGCGAGTTTAAGGAAACATCTGCGCCAAAGCGACCGAAAGTATTGGAAGCCGAGGTAGTACGCTTTAACAATGACTCAGAAAAGTGGTTGGCAGTTGTTGGTCTTTTATATGACAGGCCATACGAAATATTTACCGGTAAAGCGGAAGGATTTTACCTGCCTCCGGATATTAACAAGGGCTGGGTAATCAAAAACCGTCTTGAAAATGGAGAAAAGCGGTATGATTTTCGTTTCCAGGACAAGGATGGGTACAAAGTTACCATCGAAGGTCTTTCGCGGTCGTTCCACAAAGAATATTGGAATTATGCCAAGCTGATTTCCGGAATTCTTCGTCATGGGATGCCCTTGCCTTCGGTTATTGATGTTATTGAAGATCTTAGCCTTCACAGTGACAGATTGCACACATGGAAAAATGGTGTGGTCCGTGCATTAAAAAAGTATATTCCTGACGGCACAAAAGCCAAGGGCAGGATTTGCAACAATTGCCATGAAGAAGATGCTGTCATTTACCAGGAAGGTTGCCTGACCTGCACCAGTTGTGGCGAGAGTAAATGTGGTTAAAAAATGCTGTGTATTTCTGGCGATTGTTTCCGTGCTTATTGCAAATAGATAAACTCACCTACCCCGATGGGAAGGTTCAGTGCAAACCATAGAAAAAGCAGGGCCATCCACATCACAAATAAGATGACTGCATAAGGGATCAGCAACGATACAATGGTGCCGATCCCTATGTTTTTGTTGTACTTATGTATCCATCCCAAAAGTAGCGGAAAGTATACGTATAAAGGTGTTACACAGTTGGTGATGGAATCACCTACCCTATACATCAGCTGCACGAAGGCGGGACTGTAGTTCAGCTGGGCAAGCATGGGGATAAATATGGGTGCAAAAATGGCCCATTTTGCGGAGCCGCTTCCCAAAAAGATATTCAATATGGCCACGATTATCATATAGAAGACAAACAGCACAGGTCCTGTAAGTCCGGTAGATTTTAGGAAATCGGCGCCGGTAATGGCCAATATGGTATCAAGGTTTGACCAGCTAAAGAGGTTGATAAACTGTGCGACGATGAGCATCAGCACAATATAACCTGATAGTTCTTTCATTCCGTGTTCCATTTGCTTTAGCACATCGTTTGGCACTTTTATGGATCCGGTAGCTTTCCCGTAAAAATAACCAGGGATGGCGAAGAAAAAGAAGAGGATGGGGATGAGTCCTCTCAGGAAGGGAGAGGGTACCAGTCCACCGGTGATGGGGTCGCGCAACGGTGCCCAGGATGGCACCACCAGTACAAGTATCAGAATGACATAGATTAAGAGAGCCACTCCTGCTCTTTTCAGACCTTTACGTTCGGCCGGATTTAGTTTGCCATCTGTAATTTCGTGGTCGAAAGTACCCAGAAGTTCAAATTTTTGACAGCGCGGGATTGTGTATTTGCGGGCGATGAACGCACCACCGAATGCAAGCAGAAAGGTGGAGGCTATCATAAAGTACCAGTTTGCCGTGGGGCTCACTTCCACCCCTCCTGGCATTTGCTGTGTAATTTCGGTACTGATACCGGCCAGCAACACATCGGTGCCGGCGATAAAAAAGTTGGCCGTAAATCCTGCGGTTGCACCTGCGTATCCGGCAACAAGGCCTGCTATGGGATGGAGTCCCATTTGTGTAAATATGAGGGCGGCAATGGGAGGTACGATCACAATGCCTGCATCTGATCCGATATTTCCACAAGCTCCAATGATAAATATTACGGGGAGTACGATTTTTTTGGGTACTGAAAAGGCCACGGTTCTCATGGCTACTGCCAGCAAGCCGCTGCGTTCGGCTATGGATACACCCATCAGCATTACCAGTACCAATCCAAATGGCGCAAAATGGGCAAAGTTTGTTACCACTTCCTCAACAAAGCGCCGCAAACCTTCACCGGAGATAAGGTTTTGAGCTTCTACCAGGCTGCCGTCATCGGGATGAATGGCACTCACACCAAAATAGGCCGTAATGGCACTCATCAAAACGATTAAAATAGTAATCCAGACAAAAATCCAGAAAGGATGGGGCAGTTTATTCCCCATATCTTCTATCCATTTTAATATTCCGGAAGATGCAGCTCCTGCTGATTGATTATTGCCAGTGGAGGCAGTGTTGGCTGCTTTTTTCTCTTTCTCTTTGCTTGTTTGATCTTTGTTTGTGTTGTCCATAACATGCAGTTTGGTGGCGGAATGATGGATCAATCCAGTTTATAAAGATTCTAAATAGCTATTGGTCAAATCATTTCAAAAAAAGCAAAAGTAATATTTTCAGTCAATCTGCAAAATAAAGAAATGCATATCATGATTATTTTTCCGAGTTCCAATAATCTGATTAATCATGCACCTGTTTGTCAAGAGACCTGTCCCCGAATGGTTGGGGTATTCGGCATGGTCGTTTCATCATATCATATTAAATATGATAATGATTAACGATCCTGTTATCAGACAGCAAAAGCCCGCAATTTTAAACGATTGCGGGCTTTACTTGTGTTTGCCAATATGTTTTGAGCATCCAATAAAACAGCCTTTGTTGGTTAGGCCGGCTGTTTTCGGGGCCGGATATTAATCCTCTTCTTTCTGCTCTTCTTCATAGGCTTTCAGCAGCTGATCCTGTATATCCATAGGTACTTGCTGATATTCTGCGAATTTCATACCATAGGTTGCACGTCCGCTGGTGAGAGAGCTAAGGGCGGTTGAGTACCTGTTCATTTCTGCCAGGGGTACTTTGGCGCGTATTTTCTGGTAGTTGCCCTGGCTTTCCATACCCATGATCAAGGCTCTGCGTCCCTGCAGATCGGTCATTACGTCGCCCATTTTTTCTTCCGGCACCATCACTTCCACATCATAGATGGGTTCCATGATTTTTGGTCCTGCATTTTTAAAAGCATCCTTAAATGCATGTCTGCCGGCCAGTTTAAAGGATATCTCATTTGAGTCAACGGGGTGCATTTTCCCGTCATAAATATTCACGATGATATCTCGGGCATACGAACCGGTAAGTGGTCCTTCTTCCATTTTTTCCATGATCCCTTTGAGGATTGCGGGCATAAATCTCGCATCGATGGATCCACCGACGATACAACTGTTGAAGATAAGTTTACCTCCCCAGCTAAGGTCATGCACGTCCTGTTTTCTCACGGGGAATTCTGTTTGATTGGGTTTACCTTCCTGGTAGGGTTCCACCATCATGAACACTTCACCAAACTGACCGGCGCCGCCTGATTGTTTTTTATGCCGGTAGGTAGCTTTTGCTGATTTGGTAATGGTTTCGCGATAGGGAATCTTTGGAGCGAAGAATTCAACTTCAACTTTATGTATATGTTCCAACGACCACTTTGCCACATTGAGGTGCATTTCTCCCTGTCCGGAAACAATCATTTGCCGGAGTTCTTTTGACTGTTCAAATAACAGTGTGGGGTCAATATTATTCATTTCTCTCAGGATTGTTCCCAGTTTTTCCTCATCACCGGAGTTTTTGGCTTTAACGGCAGTACGGTGTTTTGGGTCCGGGAATTGGATGGGTGTACATTTGACGCCCTGATTTTTTGGTCCTGTGAGTGTATCGTTGGTGTGGGTATCTTTCAGTTTGATTGTTGCTGCCAGATCACCGGGCATTACTTTTTCCACTTTCTGGCGGTTTTTTCCTGCCACGGCAAAGAGCTGTGAAAGACGTTCTTTGCTGCTTGTGCTGCTATTGATCAGGTCGGCGGATTCAACGATGTTTCCTTCATAGACACGAAAAAAGGAAAGTTCACCCAGGTGCGGTTCCACTGCTGTTTTGAAGACAAATGCCACCACATCTTTTGCGGGATCCATTGAAAATTCTTTCCCTTCGGTATCTTTTTCAGGAGCAACTTCCAGAGGTCCCGGGAAGTTTTCGGTAATGCATTCCATAAAGCGGCTTACACCCTGGTTGTGTTTTGCGGATGCACACATCACGGGGAACATTGTTCTTGTGGCGATACCTTGTTTTATTCCCTTAGCCATTTCTTCATCGCTGAGGGTTCCATTTTCAAAGAAAGCTTCCATGAGTGCTTCTTCGCTTTCGGCGGCTGCTTCGATGATTGCATTGCGATATTCTTCGGCCTTGTCTTTTTCTTCAGCGGGGATATCGAGTATTTGGGGCTGGCCACCGTCTTTCGGGAACTTATACATCTTCATTTTCAGTACATCGATTACGCTATCGAATCCATGACCGGGGTTTACGGGATACTGGGCTACGATGGCTTTATCGCCGAATTGTGTTTTCAGCTGTCTGATACTTTCGTCAAAGTTTGCTTTTTCATGCTCCAGTTGGTTCATCAAAAACACCACCGGCTTTTCCAGGCGGGTAGTTTGTCGCCAAATAATTTCCGTGCCCACTTCTACCCCATTTTGGGAGTTAATTACCATTACTGCGGTATCGGAAACTTTTAACGCGGCAATTACTTCACCGATAAAGTCGTCGAAGCCCGGTGTGTCGATGATATTTATTTTATGTCCTGCGTATTCGGCATACATAAGGGTTGAAGAGACTGAGGCCTGTCTTTCGAGTTCAATTTCGCGATAGTCCGAAACGGAGTTTTTGTCATCTACGGATCCACGTCTTTTGATTACACCGCCCTCAAACAGCATGGCTTCGGCGAGAGTGGTTTTCCCGGCTTTTGCTCCGCCTACCAGGGCGATGTTTTTCAATTCTTTCGTCTGATATACTTTCATAGCGTCGTCACAGATTTTAAAATGTGTATAATTAGGGTTTTTATTCGTTTAAATTTTTTCACCAGGTATGTCGTCTGCTTTTCTGCATCAGGTCAAACGTATGTGAGACAAAAACGGACACTGCCGAAAAAAGCGGATAAAGTTACAAAAAAAGCCAGAAGCGACACCAAAAAAACATCACTAAGCAAAGAAGTTTGCTTATAAAGAGAATGATACGAGCTTCACGAATTCATCAAGCCGCTTATTGATGTCTTCGGCGGAGATTTCCAGCAAACGTTCTGTTCCAAATTTTTCCACTGAGAAACTGGCCAGTGCTGCACCATAAATTAAGGCATTTTTCATACATTCAAATGAGGTGTCATCCATTTTTGTAAGAAAACCCATGAATCCGCCGGCGAAGGAGTCTCCTGCTCCGGTGGGGTCAATTACGTTATCGAGCGGCATTGCCGGTGCATAGAATTTTTCATCACCGCAAAAAAGCAGTGCACCATGTTCTCCTCTTTTGACGATAACGTAATCGGGTCCCATGGTCAGTATTTTCCTTGCGGCATGCACCAGTGAGTAATGTCCGGACAGTTGTCTTGCTTCTTCTTCATTAACTGCCAACACATCGACCATGGAAACAACGTCCAGAAGGTCGTTCCATGCAGTGTCCATCCAAAAATTCATTGTATCCATACAAATCAGTTTTGGTCGTGTCCGCATCTGGTTAATAACGCTTTTTTGGATGGCCGGTGTCAGGTTTCCCAGCATGAGGTATTTGCTGTCCCGGTATAATTCGGGCAAAACCGGATTGAAGTCAGCCAGCACATTGAGGTCTGTAGTTATGGTGTCGCGCTGGTTCATGTTTGCGTGGTATTTTCCTGACCAGAAAAATGATTTTTGATCCGGAACAATCTTGATCCCCTGAATATTAATTTTTCGTTCAGCAAACAAATCCAGATATTGCTGCGGAAAGTCATCACCAACCACTGCCGACATGCGAATATCATCGATCAGCAGGCTGGCTGCCAGACCGACATATGTGGCGGCACCGCCCAGTATCTTTCCTGTTTTTCCCAGTGGTGTTTCAATCTCATCGAAGGCTACTGTGCCCACTACCAGTAAACTCATCCCAATTTTATTTATGAGTGAAAAAGCCTTTTTTCTGTCACTCTGCATTAATGGTTGATCAGCAGCATGTAAAAACTGATCTTATTTTTTTAACCGCTATACATGTTATCCCTGGCTAATGGCTGCACAAATGCAATTAAAACAAAGCTCTTGTTGTTTCTGCAACGCGTTTTCCAAGGTTATATCCCTTTTTCAGGAAATCCGGATGGATGGGTTCATCAGGGGGAAAGAAGTTTTCTCCTCTGATGGCTGAAGCGCCGAATGGAGATGACCAGTCAGGGCCACCCATAACAATCATCCCAAAAATCAGCATGGACTGAAGGATATTCATTTGTGTGATTTCCTCTCCTGCCGACACACCCCCTGCCGTTACGAATGCGGCTCCAAGCTTTCCTTTAAGCTTTTGTTCTTCAAATGGCCATGATGCGATGAATGCTGAAACCTGTGGTGTTACATTTGCATTATATACCGGGCTGCCGAGGATGATTGCATTTGCCAATATCAGGTCATGCGTGCTGGTTTCGTCGATGGGTTTTAACCATACCCTTACGCCTTCTACCTGCGAGGCTCCTTCAAAAACGGCTTCTGCCATTGTTTTGGTGTTACCGGTTTCACTATGGTAGCAAATCAGGATCAGGGGTTCTTCTGCATACAATACCTGAACACAGAAGATCAGGTAAAAGTACAAGGTAATTTTTTTCATGGCTATGATTTAAAAACCCCTGCATGCTAACATGCAAGGGAGAAAATATGGTTTTACAGTCAACGCATTTTCATCAAAATTAGCGGTTTTCGCTGTACTACAGTTTATATTCTTTTACTCTACCGTAACGGACTTAGCCAGATTTCTGGGTTGATCCACGTTGCAGCCCCTCAGCA
>REEA01000034.1 GCA_007695305.1 Bacteroidia bacterium | reverse complement strand
CCAACCGACAGAACCGGAATCTGCTATTCTATCCAATTGAACTACGGAGCCTTTTCAGGTTGCAAAGATACGACTTTTAAAGAATGGAAATACCAAATACCCGCTCCCCTTTACCGGGAAAAGCAGTATAGGGGTATACGCTGCGCCCGAAGCTTACCTCATGCGGCTATCTGCTGAGGAATGCACCGTTTTATGGGAATTTTTTATATATTTGTGCTTCATACTTGCATCAACACAGCATACCATGAAAACAAATGCCACAACCATGCTGTTTCTGATGTTGTGCTTTTTCGCGACCGATGTTGCGGCGATTGCAGACCGTGAAAACCACAACCTGTTTCTTTTTTCTTTCCATCAAGAGGAAAGGGTTAACCCGGGGTCTTTGTTGTTTTATGAACGCCGTGATGCGGTGAGTCGTTTTGCAGAGGTTGGGGTCAGTAATGAACTCCAATCTGAAAGCACCTTGTCGCCGGGCGACCACATTACCCTGAATCTGTTTGGGGACAGCACGCTTTCGGCAAAAGTTCAGCGAACCGGGACAAACGTGAACGGCAGCTTTTATTTTACGGCCTTGCTGGAAAATGACGAAGGCTATCTGGTAATGTCTACAACCGGCAACCGTAGTCTTGGCAACATTCTCCTTCCTTCAGGAGATTTGTTTTACAAGATCATCAGCGATCCGCTTTCCCACAATCATTATTTGCTTGATATGAAGCCGCGGGAAAGGGACATCCTGGAAAGCAGCCCGCCTGTATCGTCGTCAGAAGCTGAAAAAAGCGACGCTGGCTTTCTCCTGCAGGGTTACAACATCCCAAAACAATATATCCAGAAGGATTCGGATGTGGTCGACATAGATGTGATGGTTGTTTACACACCGTCGGCGAAAGCGTGGGCAGATCACCACGGTGGTGGAATCCATAATGTTATCGCTTTAGCCATGGCCAACACCCAACTGGTTTTTGACAACTCCCAGACGTTGGTCAACCTGCCTCTTGTTTATTCTTCCTCTGTTAACTATGAAGAAACGGGCAACACCATTATTGACTTGTTGCGGCTTATCGCCTCGCCGCAATACAACCCTTTTGGTTCGTCCATATGGGGTGGGTACGCAATTCCGGGGTTCATGGACGAGGTGCACGAAATGCGTAACACTTACCATGCCGACCTCTGTGTGTTGCTAACCTACACACATGACGCGGGAGGGATGGCAAAGAAGTTGTCAAGTATCCTTGGTGCACCACAACATGCATTTTCCATTGTAAGGGTACAGCAGGCAGCGCATTCGTACACCATGGCACATGAGCTGGGACACAATATGGGTTGTGATCACCACAAGGAGCAGAATGTCCACCCGGGGCCCACCCAATGGGTGAACTGGCCCGAAAACCTTTGGTCGGCCGGCTGGCGTTGGCAGGGTGATGACGGCCACTTTTATTGCTCGGTGATGACTTATGCTTCTGGGCTGTATTTTGATGATGGAATCTCACACACCCGTGTTCCCATGTTCTCGAGTCCACTGATTCATTACAAAGGTGTCCCTGTTGGCCACCCGGAAGACGGAGACAATGTACGCACCATCCTTGAGACAAGGCATGTTGTTGCCAACTACCGTGTTCCGGGGATGGCTCTCGTATCCACTGCAGGGGTTACGGAAATTGCGCTTTTCAGTGCCGTGTCCGGAGGCAACATCGACGCCTGTGATGACCACCCCGTGACACAACGCGGCCTGGTGTGGGACACCAGGTCCTTCCCAACTCTCCAACAACATGCAGGTAAGTCCAAAGAAGGCGGTGGTGACGGCGCCTTCTCCAGCATCATCAACAACCTGGAGCATTCAACAGCATACTATGTGGCGGCTTATGCACAAAATGAGTTAGGAACAGCTTATGGTTTACAACGTTTTTTTCAAACACCGGAGCCTTTGATTGCTTACGTAAGCACAACAAATGCGCAATGGACCAGGCACAATTCTGCCGTTGCGGGAGGCATTGTAACCGATGGAGGAAACTCTGAGGTCTATCAGCGGGGTATTGTTTGGAGTACCCGTTCAAATCCAACGATTGACGATTACGCGGGAATTACCCGTGATGGTACCGGAACCGGCACCTTTCAAAGCAAAATTACAGACCTGAGACCGGGAACCCGCTACTTTTACAGGGCATACGTTTCCAACTATGCCGGCACCAACTATGGCGTTCAGCATACGTTATCAGTACCGGAGGTCAGCGTATATCCCAACCCTTTTTCCGATCGCCTGGATGTCGCCTTTTACAATGAAAGTCAACAGGAAGTGGTCATTGTCCTGGCAAACCTGCAAGGACAAACGGTGAAAAAAAAGCCGGTGCAGCAGCATGGCGTTGTACAGGTAAGCCTTAGCCTGGGTAACCTCCCAGAAGGTCTCTACTTCTTAAGTATTCAAAGCGATTACCCATTCCCGGTTTCGGCCGTGATCAACATGGCTTATTAAGCCCCGGGGGCCTCGCGCTTTCCTGAAAATGATTTTTTTTGTTTGCCAATGATAACTATGTGACGTTGCTGGAAGCAAACGTACGTGGCAAAGTGTTTACCTTCGCTGTTGGCCCTCCCCGGAAAAAGTCCTTATGAGATCATACTATTTTTTCATCCAGCGAAGCGTCCGGCTGCGACTTCCGTCGTGATACTCCAACAGGTATATGCCGGCTGGAAGGTGTTCAATATGTATCGTGTAGGTTCTTGTTTTTGAGTGGCCGGAAGCCGTATTTTCCGCACTTAAAGTATGAATTATCCTTCCATCGTAGGTCAGTATCCTGACAACAGCCTTATTGTGGCCCGGTGTCACCAATGAATGGTCAATGGTAATATTGAGCTCTGCTCCTGCCGGATTGGGATAGATATGGATGGCCCGCCCATCCGGAGGGTCTGATGATATGCTTGTATCATCCTCTGTACCGGTTTCAAAGAGCTCTCCTTCGTCCACATACCAGTATTGCCACTCGCCGCCCTCTCCTTCGTCCCAATTTTCGAGGTTGAACCAGCCGCTTCCTTCAAAGTCTCCCTTAACTTTATACACTTTGAGAGCTTCTCCGTTTCTGTGCCAAGTGAGGGCTTGTCCCTGTTCACAAACTTCCGGTGTGCCGCCATATTTTTGCAGGAAGTACGCATAGTCAGGATAGGAGGGGTGCCCAAAGACCCGTGCAACACCGGTTTCGTCAACCACGATGGCTGTATATTCATTGGCGGCAATACCCCGTGCCGGCATGTCCCAGTCGGCCACCATCCTGGCCATAAATGCCACATGTCTTCCTTTGCGGTCGTTGCCGTCATTTTCCGGTCGGTTGTAATGGGTGTCGGTAATTGTATTGGCCATAAAGGGTACATCCAGAAAGTCCTTTTCCAGTTTTACGCGCCAGTGGTATGGATTACCCAGTGCCTCCGATGACCAAACGGTGGCATTCTCGGCCGTGAACACCACTTCACCCAGCACTGCCATGCCGGCACTGGTGCCTCCGATGGTGATCTGCTTTTCACTGATCAGGTTGTTGAGGGTTGTCAACATCTCTGTTTCGCGCCAGTTGTCCACATAATGCCACTGATTTCCGCCGGCAATGAAAACCACCTCAGCGTTGGTTAGGGTGTTTATCACCGCTTCATTGTCGGCTTCTTCAGGTGAGGTGATCACGATGGTGGTCACAGAGTTGACATCAACACCAAGCTGAGTAAAAAAGTAATTGTTGTAACCATCGGATCCGGTTGCCCTGAGCACCACCACATCACCACCATTGGCCCTTTCAAGCATCCACTTCATGGCGTCGCTGTTGTCGGTGGCTCCGCCGGCAAGTACAAGCCCCGGCAAATGATCTGTCTCCACCGGTTCTTCGTTGCCTGTATGGTAAAAGGTCTGTCCGTTGCCGGCAAACGGCAGCAGAATCATCGTTAGCAGCCAAATAATATGCGTCTGTTTCATGTGTTTGGGTTTGATCAGGGTAAACAAGGTTTAAAGGTCGTAAGGGTTCATGGATAATTTGTGACTCACCGGTTTCATTTTTTTGCGTTTGCCGAAAATGTTGCTGCGGGTGAATGCTTATCAAAACTCCCTGAGGGTTTCGTGCGCACCTTTATGAATTTCATACCAGAACTCCAGTGCTGCTTCTTTTTTGTCGGCATCGAACTTTTTAACCCATTGAACCAGTTCCGGATGCTCGTCTCCTTCCGATAGCTTTTTCTTCAAAAATGTATGCACATAGTCCATCGTACGTTCTGATTCCCAAAAGATAGAAGCGTTGCGGCTTTGTATACGGCTTGCGGTCAGGTCAATGCTCTTCAGAAAACCTTCTTTGTTTCCAAACAGCTTACCCACAATATCCGGCATCAGCTCTTCTGCCCATGCCCGGTGAAAACGGCAGATACCAAGGTTATCGATGATCAGTTCCTGCAGCATCCTCCGGGCGTTTTCGCGACCCAGCTCGCGGGGTGGCAGGAATTGTTTTCCATAATTCATATAATATTTCCCCATCATGGCCATGGGTGACAGCGCTCCCGGTGTCCAGTACTGATTTGGAACCATCCATCCGTGGCGGGCAAAACCAATATATACGAAAAGATCGATAATTCGCTTGTTTTTTTTGCGTGCCAGGTTTCGTGCATACTTACGGGCACCTTCCATAAGGTTTATTTTGCCTTCAGGACGGGCCATTTCATTGAGGATCTCTATGGCAATCCTGGCATTATGCATGGAGTCTTCCACCACATCGAAGCTATCCATCTCAAAGTTCGGAACGGCAGACACGTTGAGATCTGTTGGCTCCAGCAGTTTTTCATGCAGACAGTCCATGAGCCAGGCGATGACGCCGCCCACGCTGATGGCATCAAATCCGAGGCTGTCGGCACGACTGTTTACCTGTTCTGCCGCCCGCTGATCAAACACGCCGATAAGGGGACCCATGGTCTGGTAGGGTTCAAAATCCTTTTTGAACTCACCGTTCAGCTTTTTACAGACTGCCGCACAGGGTTCACCGCAGGTTTTTTGTTGCTTTTTGGCGATGGTTTCTTCATTAAACTGCTTCAGGTAGTGATTCACAATAAAGTTTTCATGCAAGGCTTGTCTTTCTTTATCTGTCCAGTAGATCGTACGGTAGTTGAAGGCCATAATATGGTCTTTCACAGTGGTATAATTAACACCAAAGGTGCCGCCCGTATTGAATGACGGGTCATAGCGATACTTTGTGGTTGCTTCCAGGTCTTTGGCAGAAAGTTTCTTCTGGTATCTGTCCTGGAACCAGGTGTCGGCCACGTTCCTGTCGCGAAAATCTTCATCGGCATAAGTGCCGCCATAAATGACACCTGCCAGCCGGTGTTGCTGCAACATTTTGCTGCCCAGGCCACCACGCCCCGCCCAGCAGTCGGCATGGGTCACCTGGCCCTTTCTGACGGGAGCCGACCCGATGGCTCCAAAGTCGGTATACATGGCCGCAGGACCGGTGGCCAAAACACGGGGGTCATTCTCATAGCGGTGGGCATAGTGCTCAATGGCATAGTCCATCAGGGCATATACCCCCTTCCTGCCTTCTTCCCAGATTTTACGAAGCCTCAATGGGATCAGCTCCACTTCCACTTCTTCACCATGGTCGCGGTTCAGGTAAAGAAGTGACGGAGAGGCTGCCTTTCCGACGATAGAAAGCATGTCGATGCCCAAATTGTCAAAAACGAGCCCTGCCCCTCCCAGTGAAGAGATAAAAAACCCGTGCCAGCAAGGGCTGAACCCGGTAACAAAAAGACGGTTTGACCCCGGGAAGATGCTGCCGGCCAGCAAGCCTGTCCCAATGTTCAAACTGTTGTGCTTTTTCGCCAGATGGATGCCCAGATCGATCGGCCCCCAAAAATGTCCGATTTCATACCGGCGAATTTTGTAAAACCCGGTGTTGGCATCAACGAACAACACTTTCAGGTGAGATTGTTTCATTTGCATAAGGATGGCGCTTTAATGTATTGTTGTGTTATTATTGCTGATTCATTTTTTGAGGCATCACGCCTTTAATTTCGGCTGAGATCCGTTGGTTGTTTCTTGCAGTATTCAGACTGTATAGGATAACCAAATTGCTTGCCGCTTTCTGTTCGGTGAACACTCATTCTTCTGTACTGCAAAAATAATGCTTGCTGTCTTTTTTTCCACCTTTTTAAAAACTTTTACATGAGCCTGACATGGAATCCCGTATCCTTCTAAATCGGCCAGACCAATAGCTG
>REEA01000072.1 GCA_007695305.1 Bacteroidia bacterium | reverse complement strand
CATGGGCGTTTCATGTGTGTTAAAATGTATAGTTGATGGAAATGGATGGGATAATTGGAAACAATGTGACCTGTTTCAACTGGGGAGCTTCCATATAATTCCGTTCAATAAAATAAAAGAACGGATTTTTCCGGTTGTAAAGATTATATACGCTGATTTCGATGGTTCGCTCCAGTGCTTTGTTAAACAGTATTCGGTTCGAACGAAACTGAACGCTCAGGTCAAACCGGTGATACGAACCGGCCCTGAAAGCATTTTTTCCTCCGTAATCGTTTATATATTGCCATGGAAGCATTTTAAACGGTGTGTTTTCCTGGTCAAAGTGTCCTTCATGATAAAAGTTACTTTGTCCCCAAGGGTTATGGGTTATCCAGGCATATTCTCCGATTGGCAGGGTCAGTGCATTTCCGGAGGCGTAAACCCAGGTGCCGGAGATGGTTATATCAGGCCTCAGCTGGTAGATGCCGACCAGTGAAATATCATGACGCCTGTCGTATCGAGCCGGAAACTTGTTTCCCTGGTTTACCTCGTCAAACTGCATCTGTGTCCGTGAGAGCGTATATCCAATCCAGCCGGTCATTTTTCCATGTTGTTTTTGTATGAAAAGTTCCATGCCATACGACCATGCCTGTCCGGATGTAATATTGTTCTCCCAGCTAAAAGCTCCTCCCTCCGAAGGATCGTCAATCAGCAGGAAAGAAGCTCCCTCGCGATAGCCAATGGTGTTGTCCGACTTTTTATAGTAGCCTTCAAGGCTCACGGCCACGCCCTCACTGATAAAGTCTTTGGCAATGCCGCCGGCCAATTGCCATGAAGACTGTGGCATAATGTTTTTGGTGGAAGGGACCCACAGGTCGGTTGGCAGACCGATGCCTGTGGGACTCAGCAAGTGTACATACTGGTTCATGGCAGCATAGGATGACTTCCAGGAAAGATCGGGAAGGATCATGTAAACCAGCGAGAAGCGGGGTTCAGGCCGGAAATAGTGCTTGCCCTCGTGTGTAAAGTGACTGAGTCTGACACCCGGGTTTATTTTTGCCCTGTCACCCAACCTGATTTCATCCTCTATGTACAGTCCCGACTCAATAACCCGTATGCTTTGCACCTCACGGGTGAAACTGCCCGCATACTCATCCTTTAAGACGAAAGCACTGGGAGTAAACCGATGGATCGTTGACTGAAAACCTGCTCTAACCATGTGGTTTGGATTGGGATGCCAGCTCAGGTCGTATTTCACTCCAATATCCTTGATGCCGGACGAATACGACAGGCTGTATGTTTCACCCGCGTAAAGTTCCTCTGCATAGATCCTCAGTGTATAGTCGCTGTATATCAGTGAGGTGTTGGCGAATAGCTTATCATGTATCAGATGATTCCAGCGAAGGGTGGAGGTGGTGTTTTGCCAGTACAAGCCACTTTCTTCACGGTAGTTTATGCCGTCGCGAAAGCGAACATAGAACTTGTCCCTGCCGGCATAGGTGCTGGCGTAAAAAGTATGTTTCCGGTTGTGGTCGTAATGGAGCTTGGTATTGACGTCGTAGAAAAAGTAACCGCCACGTTCGTCTTTGGGCATAAAAGGTAACAGCAGGGCGTCGATATAGGTCCGGCGGCCGGAAACAAGGAAAGAAGCTTTTTCTTTCACGATGGGTCCTTCCAGCGTCAACCGGGCCGACAGTATGCCGATACCGGCTTCACCCTGGAATTTCTCTTTGTTGCCGTCTTTCATGCTGATATCCAGCACAGACGATAGTCGGCCGCCAAAACGGGCAGGGAATCCACCCTTGTACAACTGCACGTTTTTGATGGCGTCGCCGTTAAAGATGGAGAAAAAGCCAAAGAGGTGACTTGCATTGTACACGATGGCATCGTCGAGGATGATCAGGTTTTGGTCCGGGCCGCCGCCACGAACATAAAAGCCACTGGTACCTTCTTGTCCCGACTGTACACCGGGCAGCAGTTGTATGGTTTTGAACACGTCCTTTTCTCCCAGGAGAGCCGGCACTGAGCGTATGTGCCCTACAGGCAGTACGATGCGGGATGTCTGCACAGAACTGCTGATCTGTTCAACGCGCTCTTCCGTGATTTCTATGGCATCCAGGTCGATGGACCGCACCAGCAACATATCCAGCTGCAGGTTTTCCGATAATGTAAATGTCCGCAATTCAGACCGGTATCCCACATAGCTGAAGATGATTTCGGTATGGCCTGCCGGCAGGGTGATGGAGTAGAACCCGTAATTGTTGGTCGTTGTGCCGGTGCGCAGAGCAGGGATGTAAATGGTGGCGCCGATAAGCGTTTCACGACTGCCCTGTTCATATACAAACCCGCTTATTGTAAAACGTTGATCCGGCTGCTCAATTTCCGTTGAGCTCGCTTTATGAACACCGGGTAAGAGCCACCATAACAATATGCACAAAAGTATAGGGCGAGTCATAGATAGTTCATTAGGTGGATTATTGGGGTTGTTCGGGCGAATTAATTGTATGAAAAGTTAAACCAGATCCTCAACTTTGGTTACATATTTATACTCAACATCCTCAAAGCAGTCAAAATGAGCAGCACCGCATTTAATTTTCATCCGTTCATCATACCTTAGTTTTGAAAGGTCTTTAGTAGATTTGGTTTCGGCAACGAAATATACCTTTTTTTCGTTTTTGAAAACCAATGCCCAATCCGGGTTATATTTTCCAACAGGTGTGTCAATTTGAAACCATGCCGGAAGCTTAAAAAAGTATTCAATATCTTCGCGGCTTTCACACTCTTTTGCAAAACCGGTTTCCACTTCCGAATCAAGAGGCATGTATTGATTGTAAATGGTTTTGTCGTTCCTGCCAACTTCAAAAGTCAGGTTGTCCAAATAGGTTTCTATTTCCTGCTCCTCAAAAAGCAACATTTCGTAGTCTTTTGTTCCGATCCTTTCATACTTAATGCCATCGATCATCAAATCGTACAAAACGATTTTGATGGCGGCAACCGATTTATCAAGAAACAGTTGGGGGTTTACCAGAATATCATTCATTCTGCCTGAGCCTTTCAGGATTTCAAGTATCGTGCTTCGGGTCAGTTCGGTTTTACCCTGGATATAACCTAACACATCGGGTATTTCATAATCCTTTTCAGGTTCATAGATTCCGGATCCTTTAACTTCATATCCCACCCCTGGCTTTTCAATTGTGATACCAACTTTTACCGATTTAATTCGCGGTTTTTTAATCTCTTCAATATCCCGGATTGCTTTGGCAGCATCTTTTATCAGCTCTTCGGTATCATAAGCCACACGATAGCGCGTGCGCGATTTGATCCGGTCCCATATTTCAAGAAACTTGGGATCGGCCTGAAATCCTTTTCGGTATTTTACATCTACCCGTTGCCTTTTGTTTTTCAGACGGCCTTCGAAAGCCACACCGCAATCATCTTGTATCTCTTGCTGCAACTTTTTGGCAAAGTCTTCATAGCTCTCGTTGGCAATGACCGTAAGGCGGTTGATATTCCTGTCATGAATCCGATTTCCGGTATGATCAACGGCTAAGCGCAAGCCTCTGCCGATCTCCTGCCGTTTTTTCATTTCCGACTTGGTCTCATTGAGCGTACAAATCTGAAAAACATTCGGGTTGTCCCAACCTTCGCGTAATGCAGAATGACTAAAAATGAACCGCAACGGATTATTTATATCAAGCAGCCTTTCCTTGTCTTTCATAATGAGGCGATAGGTGTCATCGTCTGCTTTGGTTTCACCTGAGGTGTCTTTTACACGGCCTTTCTTGTCTTGTGCAAAATATCCGTTATGCACCTCCTCCACCTGCCAGGGGATCAATCCTTTGTATGCCGGCTTTCCGGAAATTTCCCTGAACGCATCTTCGAACCATCCAGCGAAACGACCGGGTTCAGGATTCCCCTCGTTATTGTACGTTCTGTAATTCGCTACCTTATCAATAAAAAACAGTGAGAGGGTTTTTACATTCTTTTCTTTGAGTTTGCGCTCTTTCTTGAAATGTTCTTCGATGGTCTTCCTGATTTGAAACTGCATGATCTCTTTAGTCAGTCCGCCTTGTGTATCGCCAACAGACAGGACCGTGCCGTTCGTGAAAGAAACGCATTGATTGGCTACATCAATTTCATCTAAGATAAAACCGTTCCTGTAAATTTCCCTGCTGCCAGATAAAGAAAAAAGGTCATCACCCACCTTGGCAGTTACGGATTTTTTCTTCACTCCGTCAGGCTGGTTTACATCAATGCGTATTTTGGCTGAAGTGCGGTTGGTGGTCGCCTGCACACTTTCCAGGCTGATAAATGCATCATTAAAGCTGTCTTCCGAAAAAACAGAATCCACCTCTATTTGCTTCACCAATCCGAGGTCGTATGCCTTTACCGGATCTAAACTGTAGACAAGGTTATAAAGGTTCAGATGGGTAGCCGAATAGCGGAGTGTACAGGTAGGATGCAGATTTTCAAGAGCTTTACGTCTGTTGGGTGTTTCCATATTTTGTGGTTCATCCACGATCACGAAAGGCCTCGTATGTTGAATGAACTCGATGGGACGCTTACCGGTAAGTTTGTCGTTGGGTTTATTGATGATGTTTTCATCTTTGGCAAACGCATCGATATTCATTACGAGGATTTGCACCGTGTTGCCCGACGAAAAACTTCTGAGCCGCGACACCTTGCCTGAATCATACACGCTGAAATCAACCGGCACTTTATCGTATAGCATTTGGAAATGCTCGTATGTGATCTCCAGGTTTTTCAATACGCCTTCACGAATGGCGACACTCGGCACCACGATGACAAACTTTTTGAAACCGTAGTTTTTGTTGAGCTCGTAAATGGTTCGCAGATACACATAGGTTTTGCCTGTTCCCGTCTCCATTTCAACGGAGAAGTTCATGCCATCCAGTTCGGTTGCCAGAGTAATGTCGTTTCGTTTTTGTATTTCCTGAACATTTTTCAGGATTTGTTCATCTGCCAGGGCTATGTGGTTACCGACTCCATTGACGGAAAGATTCATGCTTCCCTGCACCATAGAAAAATCCAATTCACTGCCACTCAAAGGCTGCCCTTCGAAAATATCCACCACGGCACTTACGGCTTGTTTCTGGAATTCCTGGTTGGGGTCGAATTGGAGTTTCACAATCTAATTATTTATGTTCCATGTTTTGACTAATGAATGAACAGCTGGAGTTCCTATTCTTCCTATATGGGAAATATATCGTTGTCTCAAGTTTTGAATAAATGGTGAGTTTAATTTGAATTTGCGAGGTCGTTCATTGATTAGTATTTGAAGTTCTGCTGATTTTATCTTTATTGAATCCTTAGTAAAATTAATTGCTATACCTTTATCAAGATTTGTAGAAAGTGAAGGGAAGGAAGGTAAAAAGTGCATCGCTTGAATAGACTGATTAAAAACTCTATCACTTTCATCTTTTACGTGCTTTTGTTTAAATGAATTTTCAAACGAATCTTTCGAGAAGGTTAGCAAATCAAAATATAGATCGTGGTTTTTTTTGACCTTCCGAATATCACATTCAGGAGTAATTATTATTCCATATTTATTATCATCAATTTCGCAAATATCTCCGGTCATTAATGGAGCATCAGGCTTTAACTCAGAATAGTGCAAACGGCTAAAAAGCTTGGAAAGAGATTTCTTCTTTTCATCAGAATCATTGAAATCAAGATTTCTTTCACCTTCATTTCTTAAAGCGTCTATTAATGCAGTATTTTGAACTAAAGATTCGGATAATATTAACTGCAAAAGTTCTATAACAAATAGTTCCGGATCAACCCCGTCACTCTGTGCTGACTTATATATCTCCAATATCCAATCCTTTTCTGCTTCTGAAAGCTCTTTGAATATTTGCTGAATGGATTCATTTATCGCAACTGTCCATTTGAGTGGCAATGATAAGTTTCTATTAGACTCCTTCCATTCATCTATTCCTTCCAATATTTTCTTTTTGAATTCTGATACTCGTTTGATAGTAAAATTCTCATCCTTCTTCTCAATAATTATTCTGTCACCGAATTTTTTCCTGAGTGCTTCACCGTATGTCTCCTCAATGTCTTTTTCTGAAAAGATATAAATGAGAGAATAGAAGTTATTTGTTAAAAGAAATGCGTATGCAGCATCTTCTTTTTGCGCAGTTGTAATCGGTATTTTACCTGTCCCTAATTCTTTAGCAATATCTTCGAAAGTCTCGTCCTGAGTATATTGCCAGTCTAGAACAATTGCGCTAAAGGTGCCGATCGATTGTATTGCCTTACTGGCAAGCTCCAATGATTGAACGCCTAACACTGGCAAATCAGATCGCAGAGATTCAAATAGAGCTTTCTCAGGACGGTCTTCCGAATAAATATGGTCATCAGCGAATAAAACTACTCCTTCCATGCTACTTTTCTTC
>REEA01000156.1 GCA_007695305.1 Bacteroidia bacterium | reverse complement strand
AGGGCTTGACTCTTGTGTCGAAATATGATAATTTGCTTTAGCTGGAACAACTAACAGCATCTGGGTTCGCCTCCATATGAGCACATGCTCATGATACAAAAATAAGATAACAAAATCCGTCCTGTTTTGGTAATAATGTATTAAGATAAGTATACATTTGGTCTCTGTGAACCTCTGTGATTTCTCTGTGTGATTTTTTTTACACAAAGGTTCACAGATAGAATTATGGGCTATTATCGCAAAAAGGGCTTGTAACCAAAATATTCAAAAATTAAAACTTAAACAGCTTGAGTTCAATGAAACAGAAATATTTTAAATGAATGTAACAGATATTGCATTCTATCGAAATCATATCACCAATTTTTGCCCCCACCAGATCAATGCTTTTGAGATGATGTAGGCCACAACAAACCCCGCCGAAAAAGAAATGCCTGCCCTGGTGCCACTTAGGTTGGCGCTCATTTTATAGGCGTTGAATGACAGTGCCACCTGCCAGACAATCATCAGGATGACCAACAGTCCCAATAGCACGGTAAAACCGTAATCAAAAGCCGTTACGTTTACTGGCTCACCTACATTCAGGAGCCTGTACAACAGATCTTCTGAAACCCTTGCAGGGGCTTTGAAAAAGCCTGTAAGCACGGCAAACAGCATCGGAAACCTGGCCAGGGCAAGGGTTCCGGCCAAATCCACAAAGCGGATGCGTGTGTCGGTAAGGATATAAGCCAAAGGTGTGAGTACCAATACCAGGCACAACCAGTTGATCAGGCCCATGGCCAAATGCCAGGTAAAGGGAGCCGGCGGGCCATAATGCATGTCAAGGATACCGTCTAACCACGTGTTGCTCCAGTTGCCAACAAAGGCACTCAGAATAATAACGGTCATTCCTGTCAGCAGGGCTTTTTCCCCTGCAATGTAAACAAAGGGGTTGTAAATACTTTTTTTGTTGTTGAATAGCTTTTTCATTCTTCAGTGTTTTCGATGGTTTTGATTTTTTTGATCAATTCATCCAAACGGTTTCTGACGCTTGGATAACTAAGTCCGAAATGGCCGGCCATTTCTTTGAGGCTGCCGCTGCTTTTCACAAACTCAACAATGAAATACTGGTCGTCGTGAGAAAGAGAAGCAAGCAGTGGCAAGGGGAATTGCCCGTTGACGGTGGTTGCGCAAGAAGGGCACTGCAAGGTTTTTACCTCCAGCATACTGCTGCAAGAGGGACAGTTTAATGGCATTCGGTTTTGCATCATCAATAAAATTTTTGACAAATATAAAACAATTATTACATATATTCAATAAATAATAAATTTTATTTATCATAAATACACTATTATTAATACTTTGTTTATTTTTATTATTATTGAATTACAAATACAAGACACCAGGATTCACTCAGTTATTGATAATAGATGGTATTAGCTTTGTGCTTTGTGTCTTTTTGGCGATTAAAAATGATCGTCGTTCACCACTGATCTGCAATATTAACACTTAGTTGTTGGTAACACCCGAAAGAGGTAACATGCTTAATTCTCTACATCATCAAAAAAGTTGAATATGTGTGTTACCCGTTTATTGAATGGAAACACATTGAAATAATGCACAACATTATGGTACATAAAGTTTATGACGTTGACTATGAACTTATATGGGATGTGGTAGTTAATGAGATACCTCAGCTTGAGACAGATATAAAAAGAGTTATTGATTCCAAAACCGGGCAAGAGTGATCTGTTGTTCCATGGCGTCTTTTATCCTAACGAAATCTTGCAAATAAAGTCATTTGTAAAAATGTATTATAAATGCAAAAGTCGTTTGTCTTTGTGTAATTTCTCATTATAATGAAAAGGTTAAAACAGGATGCACTGCTTGCATGGAAAAACTCCATCAACAGGAAACCTCTGATCATAAAGGGTGCACGCCAGGTAGGCAAAACCTGGCTAATGAAAGCCTTTGGAGAGGCGTATTATACTGACACCGTTTATCTGAATTTTGAGAAAACCACACGTTTGCAAAATCTGTTTGATGATGATTTCGACCTGCAACGGATCATCATTGCCATACAGGCCGAAACCGGCAAAACCATCACGGAAGGAGATGTCCTCCTGATTTTTGATGAGATCCAGGCAGCACCAAGAGCGATTACCTCCCTGAAGTATTTTCAGGAGGATGCACCAGGGATTCACGTGATAGCAGCAGGTTCTTTACTGGGTATAGCACTTCATGCAAATATTTCCTTTCCTGTTGGAAAGATTGATTTTTTGGATCTGCATCCCATGAACTTTATGGAATTCCTCATGGCATGTAATGAAACAGGCCTGATTCAAATCCTGGAAAGCAATGATTGGAAACTAATCACTGCTTTTAAGTCAAAGTTTATTGAGCGTCTCAGGCAATATTATTATGTAGGCGGTATGCCTGAAGCTGTTATGCGGTTTTGTGCAAACGGAAACTTTGTTGAGGTCAGAAGCATTCAAAAACAGATTTTGACAGCGTATGAGCAAGACTTTTCAAAGCATCCTCAGCATAACATTGTACCGCGTATACGTATGGCCTGGAACTCAATACCATCTCAATTAGCCAAAGAGAACCGTAAATTCGTTTATGGGGCTATCAAGAAAGGGGCCAGGGCAAAAGACTTTGAATTGGCCTTGTCGTGGCTGCTTGATTGCCAACTGCTGCATAAACTGCACAGGGTAAGCAAACCTTCAATTCCGTTAAAAGCTTATGTAGATTTATCTGCTTTCAGATTGTTTTTGGTTGATGTGGGCTTGCTGGCAGCGATGGGCGACATTGATGCAAAGACTTTGCTTGAAGGAAACGCCATTTTCTCCGAATTTAAGGGAGCCCTTTCTGAACAATATGTGATTCAGGAACTGATCAGTGCCGGTGATTTTGCGGTTTATTACTGGACTGCAAAACGGGCAACTGCCGAAGTTGATTTTGTGCTGCAATATCAAGGGATGGTGTTGCCTGTTGAAGTGAAGGCAGAAGAAAACCTGCAGTCAAAAAGTCTGAAAGTATTTCACCAAAAATTTTCACCACCCGTGGCGTTACGTCTTTCCATGTCAGATTATCGTATTAGGGACTGGCTGGTCAATGTGCCTTTGTATGCAGTTTCAAGGATCAAAACTCTTGCATAAGCAATTGTCTGTCAAATACAAAAAAACACAAAGAATTAAGCCCATATATTAAACCTCACATCACCAAAGAAGTTGAATATGTCTGTTTCAATGATGCCTTTTTTTAAAAAGAATTATTGCAAACAAAGTCGTTTGTCTTTGTGTGATAAACCAGAAGCTATCATTCCACTTGAATGGGCTTGGTCAAAAGCCGCGGAGCAGCAGCTCGCGGATGGCTTCGATTGCTTCAACCACCTTGCGGTGATCAATGATACTGAGGTTGTCCTTTTCGGTATGGGTGATGTTTTGGGTTTTCATGTTTTGAAGAATCCATTCGGATGTAACGGCAATGTCCGGCCGGACATGCTGTACAAAAATGCTGTGATCGCCCTGGTACCAGGGTGCCCCTTCCACAATGCCTGGCTGTTTTTTGGCATGATCTGCTCAGCTGCTATCTTACCATGCAGCAAAACGATTTTATCCGGCAATTTGGCTTGTTGCAGTTTGCTGATGCTGTCAACGGCGGTCAATTCGCCTTCAACACTGCATCCCAATGAATAAGGACTTGAAAATACCTCAAAAGATTGATTGTTGAATTGAAGAGAGGCACCAGCGGTTTTCCAGTCTATAACCTCCAGCTGGCTTTCTTCGGTTTCCCATTGGTTTTGTTGCAGCACATTTTTGAAGTAGCCGGTGGCCAGCTTGTTTCCCTTGCTTCCCAAGTGGCGCTCAGAAATGTTTTCGCACAAGTATTTCAAGTGCTTTTCTGCAGAAATAGAAAATAGATTCATAAATAAAAGTCATTCTATTGGGCTGACTCCCAAAAATCATCCAATGGCTTGTAGTACAACCCATTTTGCGTACCAACAAACATATATTTTTCACTCATGATAATGCGGTATATGTATCTCCCTGGACCCGGGTCAATTCCTTCGGTACAGAAAGAAACAAAATCAAGTCCTTCGTCGGTAAATTTGATCTGTGTAATATTGTAGGTATCCCATATAAGTAAGCGGTCTTTCAGGCTAAATCCTTTCTGATGCCAGGGTATTAATCCAAGAGGAAAACCGGATGTCAATATTTCCCAGCTACTGCCTTCATCATAAGACACGATCAGATCATTATCGCGGAAGCCTATCAGTTTGTCACCGTGTGGGATAAATTCAAAAATCCGGTCTTCATGAACAAGCTCCCAGTCTCCATTGGGTGTTACCTTGTAAGTGAATGGATTAAGCGATATGAGAAAGTTCTCTCCACATGAGTAAATACCTGTCAGATCGCCAAATACATAGTCGGTGTAAATGGCTGACTCAATGAAATCATAGACAGATACTTCACCTGAAGCATCTTTTTCAGCCCTGAACAAAAGCAGGCGTGGCTCCGGAATATAAATTCCATCAATTTCCGGCCTATAAACCGTAAGGAAGACATTTTGATGGTTTGAAACAATCACATCTCCCAGCCAGGCCGGAGGAAAGTAAAATTTTCCAAAATCTGAAAAATGGTCCTTGATGTCAAAGCTGGCATACTGACCCGGATTCTCTGTGTTGTAAACAAAAATCCTGGATGATTCAATCTTGACAAAAAACTGATCATTGATCTCCGTACCACGTGCTTCACTAAAAATTCCCAAAAAGTATTCATTTGAGGTCTTTTCTTCCACATCAACCGTAAACAGGTGGTTCTGAGTAAGGGCCATCAGTGCGTCTTTAGCCAAATGAAGATTAAGCACACCGACGCTATGCATGCCGTCAACAGGCTCCCAAAAAACAGCCTCTTCCTCTTCCACAGGGGGTTCAGGACCGTAATCTGAATCCTTTTCGCACGCTGACAAGAGCAAGAAGGACATTGCAAACAACAATACGTATTTTTTCATAATATCAATACAAATAAGTTAATAATGATTTTATGATACCAATTTTTGCTCCAAACAGTCTATGTGTATAATAATCAGCACATAAGAAAACTGCTGATAAAACTACATACATCCGTATTGTACGTTATTTCAACGAATTGTCCGAAAATGTACATAAGCAACCAATACTGTGCGATGTAAGCTTACTACAATCACTAAGGTGGAGTCCTTTTGGTTTTGACGAAATCCAGGATGCACCAAAGACGATTGCTGCTCTGAAGGTTTTCAGGAGGATGCACCAGAGATTCACCTGATAGTAGCAGGTGCTTTGCGCTTCATCTTTCCATGTCAGATTATCGTATTAGGGACTGGCTGGTCAATGTGCCTTTGTATGCAGTTTCAAGGATCAAAACTCTTGCATAAGCAATTGTCTGTCAAATACAAAAAAACACAAAGAATACAGAATTTAATGCATCAATGCTGACAATGGTTTGCCGGTTGGATTAATAGTGACTGTTAATCAAACAGCATCATCTTCAGGTAGCTGTAGGTCAGTGCAAAGCTCTTTGCGCGCTGTTCGTTGGTGGAAGCGCCGGCGTGGCCGCCCTCCATGTTTTCCCAGTAATACACAGGGTAGCCCATATTCATCATTTTGGCTACCATTTTGCGGGCATGGCCGGGGTGCACCCTATCGTCGCGGGTTGATGTGGTGAAGAACACCGTGGGGTAGTTCTGGCCTTCCCTGAGGTTGTGATAGGGAGAGTATTCCCTGATGTAGGCCCACTCTTCGGGGATTTCGGGGTTTCCGTATTCGCCGATCCAGCTGGCACCGGCCAGCAGTTTATGGTAGCGCTGCATATCGAGCAGCGGCACCTGGCAAACCACAGCGCCATAGAGGTCAGGACGTTGTGTGAACGCCACACCCACCAGCAGGCCACCGTTGCTGCCACCTTGTATACCCAGCCTTTGGCCGGAGGTGATACCTTTCTCTATCAGGTCTTCCGCTACAGCGTGAAAGTCATCAAAAACCCGTTGTCTGTTTTCTTTGAGGCCGTCCTGGTGCCATTGCGGTCCGAATTCGCCGCCGCCCCTGATGTTTGCGAGCACATATACGCCACCGTTCTCCAGCCATGACCTGCCGCGTAAGGCTGAGTAAGAGGGTAGCATCGACAATTCAAAACCGCCGTATGCATAGAGCAGGGTAGGGTTGCTGCCGTCGAGCGGCATGTCGCTGCGGCCTACCACAAAATAAGGTATGCGGGTGCCGTCGGCCGACACTGCCTCGTATTGCCATACCTCGAAGCCCTGGTTGTCGAAAAAGGCAGGTGCTGATTGTATCATGCGCGTATCCAGAGTTTCAGCACTGGCGAAAAAAAGCGACGACGGGGTGAGGAAGTTTTGGTAGTAGAAGAAAAAGTCGTCGGAGTAGCGCTCGGTGGATCCCAGGCG
>REEA01000036.1 GCA_007695305.1 Bacteroidia bacterium | reverse complement strand
ACGTCAAAAACAGCAGTTGAAAGCGCAGCAACGTGCCATTGTCCAAAAGCTAAAGCCCCTGCTGTGGGCATTTATCCTTTGGTTTGCGCTGCTTGCTATAGTCCATCTTCCATATATCAAAGAACCCTTCCGGGCGTTTTTTGTGGAGTTTACCAACTATTCTGCTTACTGGTTCGGAAAGATCCTTTTCCTGCCCGTAGAAATGAGCCGTGTCCCGCTCCTGACCGTTAACGGCTTTACCATGCGGGTGGTCATGGAATGCACGGCATACACCTTTTATTTCCTGGGTGCGGCCATCGTGATTTTTGCGCGCTGGCCCCTGAGGCACAAGTTCAAAAGCCTGGCTGTATTCTTCCTCAGTGTTTTCATTTTGAACAACCTGAGGTTTATCAGTATGGGCTACCTTGGAAGCTTTTATCCCGATTTGTTTCAACCGGTACATGATATTTTGTGGAATGTGCTGTTCGGTTTTATGATCCTGGGTTTCTGGGTGTGGGGGGAAGCTTCCGCGAAAAAGAGCGAGGGGGTGAAGGAACCAGGGGGAGAGAGCGGGTAACCGGGAGCTGGTGTTTAGTAATTGGTAAGTATGCAGTAAAAAGTATGGATAATTCACAGATAGTTTAACTTTTAACTTTTAACTTTTAACTTTTAACTTTTAACTTTTCGACATTTCGATAAATTTTAACCAAATGAAAACGAGAATCCTGGTCAGGCGTATTGGCCTGTTGCTTGCGAGCATCCTGGTGGTCACCGCTTTGTGGATGGTGGGGGTTGAAGGTGCGTATGCACGGCTATTGTCCTTTTCAACCAACATAGTGCTGAATGTTTCAGGCGGCGACACCAGCGTGGCCGTGGAAAAGGAAAACGGAGACCTGCTTTTTCGTGTAATCACAACCTTTGAAGGTCAGCGTGTGCGCTTCCCGCAGAAAATAGAAAGCTTGCTGTATCCCACCATCATGATTATTGCCTGGCAGCTTTTTGTGGCCTTCACCCTGGGGATAAAACGTTCACTTTCCGGCTTAAAATGGAACTTTCCTGCTTTTTTTGTGTTTCAGCTTCTATTTGTTTTGCTGCTAACGGCCTACTATTCCTCCTCCCTGGCCCGCTATACATATGACCTTCTCACCGACAGCTTTTATGTGATCGCACTGGTGATCATCATCATAGACAATGTCCGCAACCCGCAACTGTTTATCAGGCCGGAAAGGGGTTGAAATCCTTCTTTTCTCGTTTAATATAAGACAATAACACCATCATATCACTCCGGGGAATATGCTCAAAACTCGCTTGTGTGTTCAGGCTTGTGCTCCCTGCCGGGCTTAACGCAAAGAAATAAATATTACTTTTGCACCATGGAAACAGTATTAAGTGGAATTCGGTCAACCGGGCACCTGCATCTTGGAAATTACTTTGGTGCCATCAAGAATTTTGTGAAGATGCAGCATGCGCATCGCTGCTACTTTTTTATTGCAGACTATCATTCGCTCACCACTCATCCCGCGCCGGAAGACCTTCACAGAAACGTGAGGCAGGTACTGATTGAATATCTGGCTGCCGGCATCGATCCTGAGGCGGCCACGCTATATATACAAAGTGACGTACCTGAGGTTGCGGAATTGTACCTTTTGCTGAACATGAATGCCTACATGGGAGAGCTGGAGCGTTGCACATCTTTCAAGGAGAAGGTGCGCAAGCAGCCCGAAAATGTGAATGCCGGTCTGCTAACGTATCCCGTTCTGATGGCTGCCGACATTATCATTCACCGGGCAACGAAGGTTCCTGTGGGGAAGGATCAGGAGCAGCACCTGGAGATGGCGCGCACCTTTGCCAACCGCTTTAACCGGATGTACAAGACAGAATACTTCCCGGCCCCCTATGCTTTCAATTTCGAGAGTGAGCTGGTGAAAATTCCAGGTCTGGATGGTTCCACCAAAATGGGTAAGTCGGAGTCGGAGGGCAATGCCATTTTCCTGGCCGACGACCCCAAGACGATACGCAAGAAGGTGATGCGAGCCACGACCGACAGCGGCCCGGAGGCTCCCGGCGAAGAAATGTCGCAGCCCATTGAAAACCTGTTTAACCTGATGCGTGCCGTGAGCACCGCCGAAACGGTGAGCCACTTCCTGGACACTTTCAACAGTGCCACCATTCGTTACGGCGACATGAAAAAGCAACTTGCTGAAGACATCATAGCCTTTACTGCGCCACTTCGCGAACGCATTCTGGAACTGGATTCGGATGATGCCTACCTTTCCGGGGTGGCTCGCCTGGGCGCAGAAAAAGCCAGGGAAAGCGCACAAAAAACCATCCGCGAAGTGCGTGAAATCATTGGCTTTAAACCATTTTAATCCAAACGTCCTTTTATGCCAAATCTTATTGATATATCCAAGGCAAAAGAACGTGTGGTGCTGGTAGGAGCCATCCTTGGCGGTGAATCTGAAGAAACCGTGGCTGAATACCTTGACGAGCTGGCTTTTCTTACCGACACTGCCGGAGGCATCACATGCAAGCAGTTTACGCAAAAGCTTGAAAAGCCCGACCCTGCCACCTACATTGGCAAAGGGAAGGTGGAAGAAATCCGCGCTTACATTGAAGAATCCGATATCGACCTGGTTGTTTTCGACGATGAGCTCACCGCTTCTCAGCAGCGAAACCTGGACAGGACGCTGAAAACCCGTGTAATCGACCGCAGCAACCTGATCCTGGATATTTTTGCCATGCGGGCGCGGACAGCACACGCGCGAACACAGGTGGAGCTGGCCCAGTATCAATACCTGCTGCCCCGATTGGCAGGTATGTGGACACACCTGGAACGTCAGAAAGGGGGTATCGGCCTGAAAGGACCCGGCGAAAAAGAAATCGAAACCGACCGCCGGATCGTAAGGGACAAGATCGCCCTGCTGAAAAAAAAGCTTCAGCAAATAGACAAACAAAAAGCCACCCAGCGCTCGAACCGCGGCAGCCTGGTACGGGTGGCACTGGTGGGATACACCAACGTGGGGAAGTCCACCATCATGAACATGCTCAGCAAAACCAATGTTTTTGCCGAAGATAAACTCTTCGCCACCCTCGACACCACCGTGCGCAAAGTGGTGATCGGCAACCTGCCCTTCCTGCTTTCCGACACCGTTGGTTTTATCCGCAAGCTGCCCCACCATCTGATCGAGTCATTCAAATCAACACTCGACGAAGTGCGCGAATCGGATATCCTGCTGCATGTGGTTGACATCAGTCATCCCAACTTTGAAGAACAAATCGAAGTGGTGAAGGAAACATTGTCGGAAATTACCGGTGACCAGGAAAAACAGACCATTGTGGTCTTTAACAAAATGGACAAATACCGCTGGGTTGAAAAAGAAGAGGATGACCTGACCCCCTCCACGAAAGAAAACATCAGCCTTGAGGAAATGAAAGAAACCTGGATGGGGAGGGTTAATGCACCCTGCATTTTTATTTCTGCCAAGCACAAGGAAAACATCGAAGCTTTCAGGCGTTTGCTTTACGATACTGTTGTAGATATTCACCGGATCAGGTATCCTTATGACAACTTCCTCTATTAAAACGAAGACCGGACAATTATTCTCGCGTTTATTTGCCGGTGCGGTTAAGCTCATGTCATTGCTTCCGCTCCGGGTGCTGCATGTATTGGCAAGAATGGGGGCTTTCCTGATGGCGCATGTGATCCGTTACCGCAGAAAAGTTGTAACGGGTAATCTGCGGAGGGCATTTCCGGAAAAAAATGAAAGAGAGATCCGGAAGATTGCCCTGGACTTTTACAAGCACCTGGCTGATGTTACGGTGGAGACCATCCGCTTGCTTCATATCCCTGAGAAGACTTTCCTGGGTCGCTGTCAGATTTCTGACGATGGGATGCAATTGCTGCAGCCATACATACAGGAACAGCGTTCATTTATCGGTCTTTTGGGTCACTTTGGCAATTGGGAGTGGGTGCCTCCGGTTGTTTCCCTGAACATGCCCGGTCACAGGGTGATTCCGGCTTACCGGCCGCTCAAGGACAAGGTTTTTGATGGTTTGATGTTGAAGATCCGGGGGCGTTATGCTTATGATCTGGTTCCGAAGAAAGTGGTGGGGAGGGCCATGGTAAGGTATATACGCGACGGGCAGCCTTTTATCATGGGGTTGATTTCTGATCAGACGCCTGCGCCGAAAACGGCATACTGGACAAGCTTTCTTTCGCAGGATACGCCGGTGTTTACCGGTCCGGAAAAACTGGCCCGAAGCACGAATATGCCTGTGGTATTCGTGGCATTGCGCCGGCGGAGCAGGGGGCATTATCTCCTTCACGTGGAATTGATCACCAACACCCCTGCTGAGTTGAAAGAGGGCGAGATTTCACGCAGGTTCATGTCTTTGCTGGAAAAGGAGATCCGTCGTTCACCCGGCGACTGGCTGTGGTCGCACCGTCGCTGGAAACACAAAAGGCCGCAGCCGGATAATGAGAAGCCCGGAGAAGGAGAGCAACACGGCAGTTAGTTGCCGGAGCCGGACCTGGATACTTCGAAGAAATTTCCAACAGCAAATTGCACCTTGCGCCCTTCCGCCGTAGTTTCTCCATCCACCACAACAGGGCTGCCCAACAAGTTGTTCAGTCCTGACAAGCCTCTTCCGGCCAGGGTTTTTGCTTTGGGAGCATCAGCGGCAAGCAGGTTGTCTATCTGACCCCGGTCTATCCCTACCCTGTCGCGCATCTGATCCATGGCATATTGAGCCAGCGACACTTCCTGGCGCTGCGCGGATGCCATTTGTTCGTCAGGTATTTGGTCCGGTGGTGTTGGGGTGATATAGGCCAGCCAGTAGAACTCATCGCGGTGTTCCATTTGTTGCGGATAATCTTCTCTGTCGACCGGAATAGGTGCGGGGCGCTGCAGCCGGATCATTCCAGCCCTGGAAAGAAGTGATGATTGAACAGACCTGTTGGTTGCATCATCCGGATATTGCTGTTCCAATTGTGCAATCAAGGTTTGCTCCGGTTTAATTAATTCGCGGCCTGAGGGTTGGACACCATGGGGCCGAACAGCTTCTATGGGTTTTTCTGCATACCGGGTTTCTGTTTCCTGTTGGGGAGCAGGAGCTTCCGCAACGGCCCCGGGTTGCCCCGGCTCCACGTCAACAGGATGTAAGGTTTCAGGCTGATCGCTTTCATAAACGGCAATACCGGGTTGCTGCTCCGGAACTAAAAGGTTAAATGTGAGAACGGCAAGAATCATGATGGCGGCGGCTACTGAGGCCACTTGCAGCAATCGTTTCCGCACAGGTGCTGTCAGCATTGGTATGAGTACTGCACCTTTGCGTTTGCGGGCAGTGGCCGGAGGTTTTTGTTCTGCAGGAGCTGCGCCAATGACAAATTTTTTCAGGTGCTGCTTTTCGGGATAGGCAGGTTCACCCCTGGGTGAGAATCTGGCTTCCTGCATCCGTTGAAGTTCGCGCCGGTACTGCGGTGAGGATGCGGCAAAAAGCTCCACGGCCTTTCTCTCTTTGTCGGGCAGGTCTCCTTCAACATAGGCAGCAAAAGCAAATTCATAGTATTCTTTCCTGACAACGATTTGGTCATTAGCCCCTTTGTGTTCAAAGAAAGATGCATCTGCAAGGATTTGCGCGGATACGGGTGCCTGTTTTTTCAGAGACGCCTTGTTCGGGTAGCGGATATTTTCGTCTCGCGCCAGGTTGACTATTTTACAGCTGTCAAGTTCCGCTTTCAGGTCCGGGTTAAGTTCCAGAAAACGGACTACCTCCTCCCGGTCCTTGTCCGAAAGTGTTCCCTCGGCATAATCGAGGAAAAAGGCGGGGTAATTTTCTCTGGTGATTTTCATAACCGTTTTGTAATTGCTGTTTGTTTGGTTCCTGGCCGTTGGTTTATGCTGTTTTAAATGATGATTTTTCTTTTTGATGTTCACACTACGGCATCAACACTGCCGATATAGTTTTTGAGGAACACCCTTGCGCGATAGATATACACTTTCACCTGTGATTCGCTCAGTCCGGCAATTTCTCCGATTTCCTGGTAGGAGTAGCCTTCGTAATCGCGCAGGAGCACCACTGATTTTTGAATCGCTGGCAGGCGGTTGAGGGCTTCTTCAAGGATCTCTTTAAGCCCGGAGTAATCGTGGCGATAGCTGTGTTCATTCCATGCGGCGTCTTCCATGGGTGCGTGATATTTGTTTTTCCTGATGGCGTCTATCATGGTACGATAGGCGGTGGTAAACAGGTATGAGCGGGCTTTTTCAAAACTGATCTCTTCCGCTTTCATCCACATTTTCTCAAAGCTGTCCTGTACCACGTCACGGGCTTTTTCCTCGTCGCGCAAATTTTTGAGGATAAAGCGATAAACACCGTCTGAGTAAAGGTCAACACATTGATTGTACTGGGCCGTTGTCATTCAATGAAATCCTTGTTTTCATGCTGCTA
>REEA01000080.1 GCA_007695305.1 Bacteroidia bacterium | reverse complement strand
CAACATCAATTACATTCATTGTAACCGGAATGGTAACTTCCGGATTTTCAGTATCATTGGATGTAACGGTAATTATAGCTGAATAGGAACCGAAATCGAGGCCCATACCATGAAAGGTGAGATCAATTATCTGTGTAGCATTAGCACCCACAGAACCACTAAGTGGATTTACTTCAAGCCATCCATCTTCGTCAACATATTCGAAATCGATATCGTAAGTAAGGGTTCCTATACCTTCATTGTGAATGTTAATTCTATTGGTTGATGTGCCGGTTTGACCCACAGATTGCTCAACTTCAAGAGGTGTTACTACCATAACCGGTGAAGCATCTACTTCTTCTCCCAATGCAATGTCATCAACGAACCAGAAATGTGCAAAGTCGCCTTCGTAGCGGAAAGCAATGTAAATATCTTCACCTGCATATGCTTCCAGGTCAATAAAAACCTGAACCCACTGGTTTGTTACTTCGGGGACGGTCCATACTTCTACATATTCATTATCAGCAGGATCATGGCTCCCGGTACTTACAAGCACACTGTTTTTGCCATACCAGGTTGCATCACCGTTGAAATGCCAGAAAGTTAAAAAGAAATAACCTTCTGTAGGCATACTGATCTGGGGAGTTACCAGCCAGCCATCCTGCATGCCGGATGCATAATTATGCCAGGCTGACTTTGAGCCATCAGGAGTGTGATTGTTATTGGAAGTGATTTCCCAGGTTGCTGAACCGGCCTGGTTATAGACTGCCCAGCCTGCAGGAAATTCATCGCTTCCTTCAAAATCTTCAGTAAAGGGCCAATCTGCCATTGCAGGTTTGATGCACAGAAAGATAAGTGCAGCGAAAAATGTAAATAGTAATTTAGCTTTCATTATTAATTTGGTTTTAGTTAATGTTTGCCGTAATCCGGCGAGTCTGGTTTAGAAATCAAATTGATACCCTTTGTTCTTTAGATTGAATTTAGCGGGTATTATCATTTACTTTGGTTCAGATTGTTGTTTCTTTTTTTTTCAAAGAACTCATAAATCTTTATTAAAGCATCATTCTTCAGTTTCATTTGCTGCAGCATTGCCCCGGGATCCGAATCAGGAGGTTTGGCTTCCTTTTTCATCCCCTTTTCTTTATCAGATGATCTATGAGCAGGCATCGCAAATAAATTTTTCTGCAATGATACGCCATGGGATAGTCATAAAGCAAATTTTCATACTGCACTTAGCTGCAACAGCATAAAAAAATTACTGCAACAAAACTGCTACAGCTAATTATAAAAACCTGATTAAGTGCAATTTAGATACTTAGCAAATAATCGGTAAGATTTGCATCGGAATTGGTAAGGTGAAGCTTTTTGCGCAGACGGGTACGTGCCACTTCAATACTGCGCAATGATTGACCCGTGATGGAGGATATTTCTTTGGTAGTCATATTTAACCGGAGAAATGCACAAAGACGCCTTTCATTAAGACTCAAATCAGGATTTATTTCGTGCAGTTTATCATAAAAATCATTGTGCACCTGGTGAAAACGCACCTCAAACTCCTGCAAAACCGATTCATCCTGGGTTTTCTCCAGATCACGGATGATCCCTTTTATAAGTTCCTGTTGTTCGCGGTTCAGTCCATGACTGTAATGTAAAAGCTTTTGTGATATCTCATTTATAAGCTCATTCTTCCTTATCTGATACATCACATTGGTAGTGAGCTCTTTATTTTTGATCTCCAGCTCATTTTCAAGGTTTTGTCTTTCCAGTTGATTCCTTTCTGATTCAAGCAGGAAGTTTTCATTTGCCAGCTGCAGTCTGCGGGCACGGCTTCGGGTAAGAAAGAATAAAAGACCCAGAATAACAGCAATAAGAAGTGCAAACCCGCCTGCAAACATATACCTTTGTTCTTTTCTTTTTTGCTCAACTTCCCTTAATAACTCCCTTTCCTGAAATTGCGATGTGATTTCCATACGTGTAATTTCCTGGCGTACTTCTTCACTCTTCAATCGGTCGCTATACTCTGTAAGCTGCTTATGATATTTAAGGGCCGAGTCAGGTTGATTATGAAAATCAAAATGTTCAAACAGCAACGATGTAAAGTTTATAAGTAACTGCAGGCTACCCAAACGTTCGGCAATATTAAGTCCCTGATATGAGTATTCCAGTGCAGATTCATAATCCTCGCGATCAAAATGAAAACGGGCCAGGTTGCGATATGATGATGCCTGACCGTGCCTGTCATTCAGCTCAAGGCGGATTTGAAGAGCTTCATTTAAAACTTCCCGGGCTTCAGAAGACCTGCCTATTTCGGCATACACCTTCCCTAAATTGTTTAAAAGACGGGCAAGGTCAAACTCCTGTCCGGGCATTCTCCTCGCAATGCTTATACCGCGCAGGTAATAATCAATGGCTTCTTCTTTATCGCCCATATTCTCATAGGCAACACCCAAATTATTGTAGATGGCAGATAATTCTATCCGGGGAGGGGCATCGGGAAGAACTCTGGCAGCATCCAGTTCTTCTATCAGGTCAAGTATTTCCAGCAAATCATCACGGGTGCCTTCAAAATCCTGCATCATCAGTTTTATGGCTGCGATATTGATCATCCCCCTGAGTACCCCATCCTGCTCGTTCATCGACTTATGCAAATCCCTGAACTCGTAATAATGCTTTGCTGCCAGCTCAAGTAACCCATGCTGAAAACAAACAAACCCAATATTAGATAGGGCGGAGGATATGAGATAAGGATTCCTGGTGGCCCTTGCAGCTTCAAGCCCCCGTTCCGCATACCTGAGGGCCATGGAAAGGTCGTGCAGAGAATACTCTTTTGATATTTCAATCATGGTAAGTATACGCAAAGAATCATCCCTGGCAGCCTCAAGGTTATACTTTAACGAATCCAGCTTTGAGACATCATCCTTCGCCACAACTTCAGTATGCACTGAAAGTATCCACAGCGTTAAAGAAAACAGACTGAAAAAACAGATTTTCATGGCAGAGGCTATCATGTTGTAACAAACAAAAGTAAGAAAAAATCAAACCTATGTTCAAATTATTGCACCTGACATTCGGTCAAGCGTCAACTGGAAAAACGCCTTTTTATTTTTTTGATCTCTTCTGCCTTTCCCAATAACTGCCGATTCAATTCCGCAGTTTTCTTTCTCATTTTAAGAACCTCATCCCTGAACAGGTCCCTCTCCCTTGCCAGCAGGATATTGTTTCCCAGGGTCTCGAATATCTTGACCAAAAGCTTGTTTTTCTCGAAATTTCTGATCAGTTCGGTAATGACGGCGGGAGGGTCATTTCCGGTGCAGATCATAGCCAATCCCTCGCCAAATGGAAACTCAAGGTTCGGGTAACGGGACTGGATCTCACCGAAAAACTGCTTAACGCCAAAACCTTCTCTTTCCACAAGGGTGTCATGCAGCAAAACAATACCCTGATCACTCATTTTTGGCAGCCATGACACAAAATCATGCCTGACCGCTTCATAGGTGTGGGTGCCGTCGATATGCAACAGATCAATGCTGCCGTCCTCAAAGGTGTTGAGGGCATCATCAAAAGTCATCTTTAACAAGGTGGAGAACCCGGAAAAATGTTTTTCATTGATGGTTTTAACCCGCTGATATACTTCGTTTCCGTATGATCCCACATGGATATCCCCTTGCCAGGTGTCAACGGCAAAACAACGGGTTTCCAGGCTAATGTGTTTTGCAGCCTGGCAAAAAGCGAAATACGCGTTCCCGCTGTATGTGCCCAGCTCCACGATCAACCGTGGCTTCAGTACTTCTACCAGGTAAAAAGCGAACGGAATATGGGGTATCCATCCGTGCGGATTGTCCAGGAACATCGGCTTCTCAAGGAAATAATTGGTTTTTGTCGCGAGCATCATCTTACGAAAATACGGAATAATGATTTTTTGCTACTATCCGTGTGACCCGATTGCAACCATGAAGAGCTCCCTGTTGCTGAAGTGCTTCAGTAAATGATGGAATAGTCATTAAAATGCAGGGTTAATCCTGGGCTTTCCGGCCAAATACCCAATTTAAACCAAACTGAACATTGGTCATCTGCATCCTTTGCGGTTGCACAAAACCAAACATGTTATCACTAACGAGATATATCTGCAACGGCCCGGCGTTGATGTAAAAACCGCCTCCAAGATTTGCATAGTTGTTCCCGTAAATCGAATAGCCCAAAGATGCACCAAAGATGTGGGAAAGCCTATAATTATAAGAAATTGTGAGTTTGGGTATGATCCCGTCATCCATAAAACGCATACCTGACAAAATGCCAAAACTGTGAGCCGGGCTGAGTTCGTAGGCCCCGCCAACAAACAAATAAGGATTCAAAGACCGACGGTAGTTATTGGTGGTTTCAGTATAATTGAGTGCATTTTTTAGCGAGTCGAGCAGTTCGTCAAAAGTATCGCCATCATTCAGATCTAAACTTTCAAAGTCAAAGCTGCCGTTGGCTCGAAAATTCTCGACATTCGACTTCCAGGCTATAAAACCAAAATCCACAATACTTGCAGACAATGTGATATTTTTTGCGGGTTTGTATACTGCTGCCAGATCTATGGCGACGCCGGGATTATCAAGATTCAATAAATAATCTACCGGATCCACATCTATATCATCTATTCCATCTTCTATCGGGCTGATCACAAAAGGCAGGGAAGTATTGACCAAAAAGTCAGTTTCCAGGCGAACACCATCAGTTTCGGGATTGGTAAATGCATTAAAATCAGATTTTTCGACCCATATATTGCCCATACCAAACAAGAGTTTTGCACGTGCGCCGGCTGTCAGATAATCTGTCCATTGCCTTGAGTATCCGGCAGAAAATTCGCGATAATGGTGCATTTGAATGCCAAGACCTGATAAATTTTCCGGTCGGTTCTGGTCGTTAAAATATTCATCTCCTTTGAGAAAGAACGCCACGAAGTCATCAGTATATGAAAAACTTCCACCAATTTTTTCGGTCAAGGCAAAGGAAAAGAAATTCTGACCTGAAGCAAAACCAAAAGCAATCCACTCAGAGTGGAAATAAAAATCCAGGTTGTTTCTGCTGTCTAAGGCACGAATCAGTTTGTCATCATCATAAATCCTTTCATTGAGATGATTCCGGCTGATCATATCGCGGTATGCAAAGCCGGTGTTTGCAGCACCCAGGTGGTAGGCCGACAAAGCGGGCATTCCGATATACCAGCCTGGTGCAGTTTGCATGGCAATATTTGTATAACCCGACTGTGGTACATGTTGCATCCAGTAAAGCGTATGACTGTATTGAGCCTCTGCCCGGATGCACATGAAACAGAAAAGAATAAAAGCAGCTTTGGCAATGATTATCAATGGCCACATTTTGTTATTTGTCTTCATTGTCTTTCATATTAATGAGCATAAATGAACTCTCCCTGGCCGACAAAGGCAAAACTTTTACAACTTCACACAAAGAGCAGCTTTTTAACACTATAAATTTACACAATTATTTCAATAATCCAACCCTTCAAAGGAATCAGGCCCGATGGAACAATCAGCATAAATCAGTCTATAGCTGAGCGGTTGTGATATATACGTTTCGAAGTTATTGATCATGGAATAATGTCGTCAATATTGCAAATTCATTAAAACCAATATGATCGCGATTGGTAAGAAAAAATAATAAAAGTTATTTTGTTTATCTTTTTATATTTTTTCTTTAACATTTGTTATGTTTAATTTTCTTTCATGAAACCAGTAAAAATCATATTTTTGCCAACGATACATGGTTTTAAATTCAATCAAACATGGTTTTTTGCATATTATTATTGTTAAAAAAATACAAAGAGCTTGACAAACAAATTTTTTTGTTTAATTTTGACATGTTATTTGTTAAACATTAAATCCAAAACGTCATGACAGCAATAGAATTCAACACACAACTGGTTAGTCTTAGGAAAGACCTTAAGTATTTTGCCTACACACTTACTTCAAATTACGAAGATGCGCAAGACCTTGTTCAGGAAACTTTTGTCAAGGCGCTAACAAATCGCGAAAAATTTGCATCAAACACAAACCTCAAGGCATGGACATTTACCATCATGAAAAACACCTTTATCAATAACTATCGCCAAAGTGTCCGCCAGAACACCGTGCTTGACAAAACAGATGACCTGTATTACCTGAATTTATCCCAAGAAAGCAGTATTGGTGTTCCTGACTCTGAGTTTGCGACGAAAGAATTACACAAAATCATCGGCAGTATCAATGAAGAGCAACGTAAACCATTTGAAATGTACAACCAGGGATTCAAGTACAAGGAAATTGCGGAAGAATTGAACTTGTCCATCGGAACCGTTAAGAGCCGTATCTTCTTTACAAGGAAGAAACTCATGGACACCCTTGGAAAAAACTGAAAGGTCTCCCACTTCAATTAGCCTGCATTATTCACAAAAAGCAAACAAATTGTTGTATCTAATTGATTAAAT
>REEA01000038.1 GCA_007695305.1 Bacteroidia bacterium | reverse complement strand
AGTCCTGTAAGCAGATGAATGCTCTTCCTTATAAGTCGATTTCTTGTCATTTGATATGTCAGAAACAAGCAGGGTGTGCCGGATGTTTATTCGTCAAGTTTTGATAAAAATTGTTCAGCGGTATGCAACAACCGTTGTCTCTTTTCTTCAGTCATTTTGTCAAATGTTCTCACCAACATGCCAAGCCTGGGGTTTTGTGTAAAAAAGCTACGGTGCACATGCATAAACCGCCAAAAAAGGGCATCCCAGACAAGCTGCCAGTCACCCGGCTTGTGATCGCTCATTTTCATAATATAATTGCTGCCACTGATATAAGGTTTGGTAGCCATCAATCCACCATCCGCAAACTGACTCATACCAAACACATTGGGGACCATAACCCAGTCGAAGGCATCAATAAATAACTCCATAAACCATTGACATACTTCATCTGGATCAAATTCACACAGCAGCATAAAATTGCCAATGATCATCAGGCGTTCAATGTGATGGCAGTACGCATGTTGCAAAACTTTTTGAATGGTGATATCAAGAGGCAGAATGCCGGTCGTGCCATCATAAAAAGAAGGCGGTATTTTCCGTGTGAAACCCCAAAAGTTTGTTGTCCGCTGCTTTCGGCCATGATGAACATACATTCCCCTGATAAATTCCCGCCAACCCATTAATTGTCTGACAAATCCCTCCGTGGAGTTGAGCGGAATATTCTTCTTTTCAGCAAAACGGAAAACCTCTTTCAACACCCGGTCAGGCGTCAGCAAGCCGACATTCAGCATGGGCGTCAACACGCTGTGGTGCAGGATGAGCTCTTCAGCCACAATGGCATCCTCATAAGGACCGAACGCATCAAACCGCTTTTCAAGGAAATCATGCAACCACTCTTCTGCTGCCTGATGGGTATAGGGATAGATGGTATCCGTATTGATACGACCCGGATTATCCCCAAAGTGCTTCTCAACGTATGCTATGGCTTCATGAAAATACTTATCGGCATTCGGAAATGATACAACCGGCGGTTTTTTGTTTTTTGGATATTTTTTCCGGTTATCCGCATCAAAGCTCCACTTACCGCCCATCGGCTTTCCGTCTGGTAAAAGAAGGACATTCCGCTGCTTGCGTTGTTGGATATAAAATTCCGTTTGCGAGAATTTTTGTTTTCCGGTTTTGAAAAATGCCTCTATATCCCCGGTGGTGTTTAAAAACATTGGGGATTCAAACCTGAGCGTTTTCAAACCCTGCGAAGCTGCAGCATCGGTCAGTCGTTGCTCCAGCCAGTCGTCAACGGGATCTGCATACAAAACCCGCTTTGCCCCTTTGATCTTCACATACTCTGCCAGTGCGCGGATATCCGATAATGGCACGTTTGACTCGATATAATGAACGGAGCATCCGGCATTTTCCAGATAACCGGCATAAGCCTGCATGCCGGCCCTGTGAAAGGTAAGTTTTTGTTTGTGAAAGTCGTATTGCCGGAAAAACAGATACTCCTCAACAAGGTAAACGGGCACATTGCCCCGTACAACAGGATTATTGCTGAAAAGCTGATGAGGGAATATGATACTTACATCACCCATATTGTATGATCCATAATCAATCCAAAAATACATAAAGAAATTCAGATGTGTCCTCATCATCAACCATGTAATTGGTGATTTTGAATTCCAGAAAAACAAAAGTTTCCACAAATAATTTATCTTTACAAATAATACAAGACGAAATGGTTTTGGGAAGGGTTTCAATATGCTCAACCTACCCTGACCTGCCCGTTAAAACATTACACTGAAAGTCAACTATCATACAAACCGGCAAAACTTTCCAAAATGAAACTCATCAACCTTGTGTTTTTTCTTTTTATGGTGGTGATGAACTACCTGGCCAATGCAATCCCGATTAACGGGAAGACCACCGGTGCCCTGTCGGCACAATATCCCAATCTTTTTGTCCCCGCCGGAATAACATTTTCCATTTGGGGAATAATTTACCTGTTGTTGGCGGTGTTCATCATCCTTCAATTTAAAGAACAGAACAAGCAAATGGTTGCTGCCATCGGCTGGGCCTTTGCCATAAGCAGTTTACTCAATGGCCTGTGGATATTGGCATGGCATTATGAAAAACTCCCCCTTTCCCTGTTGATCATGGCAGGATTGCTAATTGCCCTGATATATATAAATATACAACTGCGCGATTATCCGCTTGGTTTGACCAGAGCCGCTTTTGGTATTTACCTGGGATGGATTTGCATTGCCACCATTGCCAATGCAACAGCGCTCCTCGTTGCCTGGAAATGGGGAGGGTTTGGCTTACCGGATGCCACGTGGGCTATCATTATGATCGCAGCTGGTCTGACCATTACCGTGCTCACACTGTATCGTTCGGAAAATCCATTTTTGGGGCTGGCAGTAATATGGGCATTTGCGGGAATCGTAATTAACCGGCAGGCTGATTTCCCTGCCATTGCAGCTGCAGCATTTACCGCGGCAGTCTTTATGTTATTTGTTACCATCCACCTGTTCTACAAAAAACTGACCTGATATTTGTCAGGCCGTTCCAAAATGTTTTTCCAGTGCTTTGCGACGGTAATCAAATATTTGCCTCAATTTCTTTTTGATGATTACAGCATTGGCAATGGCACCCAAAAAAGCCATGGGTGGACGGTAACTCACAATATCTTCCATGAGCACACCCCCCTCAACCGGTGTTATCCTGTGCTGATGATGCCACATGCTGTATGGTCCAACACGCTGCTCATCCACAAAATACTTTTTCTCTTCCACCTGGGTGATCTCTGTAACCCAGGTAGTCGGGATACCCAAAAGGGGTTTAACCTTATAACTGATGATCATGCCCGGATACATTTCCCCCGGTAAATCACCCGATGTTATTTCAAAGCCCATTCCGGGTGGAGTAATTTTCTGCAGATTGGCCGGTGAAGAAATGAAACCCCACACCTCTTCCAGCGAGGCCGGAATCAACTGCTCTGTCTTTAATTGATAAAATGCCATACATTTTAATTTTGTCTAACAATAAAATACTTATTTGCCTGCCAGTTTGTTATATGTTTTCTTCAAAACCATATCCTGCATGTATTTCCTATACATGGACATACGAAATATCATCAGCATCTGCCGCAAAAAAAACAATCCTGCATATGTTGCTCCTTGGCAGAGCTCATACCCATATAACAAACAAAATTGCAATACATAAGGTTTGAAGATTTCCTGTTGGCGCCAAACAACTTTTCTCTGTTAACATTAAGCCAAATCGCATACCGGCAGGCTCATTTTGAAACAATCAAATTTTCATTTTTTTATCTTTGTGACGTAAAAGCATATCCATTTGAGTTGATTTGGAAAAATCACGAAGAATAAACTGAGGGAGGTTTCTTATGACAACACAGGAAAAAGAACAGAACAAACGGTTTCATGCCATGCCGGCCGATGAGGCAATAAAGGAATTGGAGACAGACAAGGAAAATGGCTTGAGTTCCGATGAAGCTGCAAAACGTCTGGAAAAATACGGCAGAAATGAAATACCGAAAGGTCCAAAGCGGACATGGTGGCAAAGACTGCTGGCCCAGTTCCATAATGTCTTGATTTACGTGCTGATCGGAGCGGCCGTCATCACCGCCCTGATGGATCACTGGATAGATACCTGGGTAATTCTCGCTGTGGTGATCATCAATGCGCTGATAGGTTTTCTCCAGGAAGGCAAGGCCGAAAGGGCATTGGAGAGTATACAGGAGATGCTGTCGCTGGAGGCTGTTGTTATCAGAGGAGGAAAAAAGCAGACCATTGATGCCGAAGAACTTGTTCCAGGCGATGTGGTAATGCTGAAATCCGGCGACAAGATTCCGGCAGATTTGCGCTTGTTTAAATCGAAAGACCTGCGTGTGGAGGAATCACCCTTAACAGGAGAATCGACCAGCGTTGAAAAAGACACGGAAGCTGTTGATGAAGACGCCATCATCGGAGACCAAACATCCATGGCTTTTTCGGGCACTGTTGTAACCTACGGCAAAGCCACAGGTGTGGTAATCGGCACAGGAACGGAAACGGAAATTGGCAAGATCAACAAGATGATGTCGGAAGTGGAAGAAATTACCACACCCTTGTTGCAGAAGATTGAGAAGTTTGGCAAATGGCTGTCACTGATTATTCTCGGTATTACCTTGGTTTTCTTTGGTTTTGGATATTTCTTCCGCGATTATGAGGTGTTTGAACTGCTTATGGCGGTGATCGGCCTGGTGGTGGCTGCTATTCCGGAAGGATTGCCGGCGATCATGACCATCACGCTCGCCATGGGTGTGCAGAGAATGGCTGCCCGCAACGCCATCATTCGCAGGCTGCCTTCCGTAGAAACCCTGGGCTCTGTGAATGTGATCTGCTCTGACAAAACGGGCACACTCACCCGTAATGAAATGACTGCCAAAGCAGTAATTACCGCCGATAAAATATTTACCATCGAAGGTACCGGCTATAAACCTGAAGGCAAAATTCAGCATGATGAAAAAGAAGTTGATCCGGAAAAGGAGAAGGTGCTGTGGAAGTTGCTGCAAGCTGCAAGAGTTTGTAATAATTCGGAGATTGAAAAACAAGAAGATGGCCAATGGAAGCTTACAGGTGCACCCACCGAAGGAGCCATGCTGACCATGGCTTATAAGGCCGGACTGAAAGATTTCAAACCGGAGCGCATCGACAGCATTCCTTTTGAGTCAGACCATAAATACATGGCCACGCTGAATAAGGTTGATAACAAAAAGTTTATTTTCATGACCGGTGCACCTGAGAGGGTTATTGACATGTGCAAAAAGCAATTGTCTGATGACGGGGCAAAAGATATTGACAACGACTATTGGGAAACCAAAATGGAAGAAGCTGCGGCCAACGGACAGCGCCTGCTAGGCGTAGCTTTTAGTGAAGCCGACGACAACCGCAATGAGCTCAACAAAGAAGATTGTGAACATAACAAAACCTTCCTGGGTATTGTTGGGATTATTGATCCTCCACGCGATGAAGCTGTTGAATCAATCAAGGAGTGTAAAGAAGCCGGTGTCGAGGTAAAGATGATCACCGGAGACCATGTCATCACCGCAAAAGCCATCGGCAAGGAAATTGGCATCGGCGACGGAGAAAAGGCATTGTCGGGGAAAGACCTGGAAGAAATGAGCGATGATGAATTACGAAAAGCGGTGGACGAGTATGACGTGTATGCGCGAACTAGCCCTGAGCATAAACTACGCCTGGTAAAAGCACTTCAGGCTAACGGTCAGTTGTGCGCCATGACCGGTGACGGGGTTAATGATGCACCAGCCCTGAAAAAGGCAAACATCGGTATAGCCATGGGGATAAAGGGAACGGAAGTTTCGAAAGATGCATCCGAGATGGTTCTTGCAGACGATAATTTTGCTTCAATCGTGAATGCCATCGAAGAAGGGCGCACCGTGTATGACAACATCCGCAAATCTTTGCTTTTTATACTTCCCACAAATGGTGCGGAATCACTGGTGCTCATGGCAGCCATTCTCATAGGGATGGCAATGCCCATCACACCTTTGCAAATTCTTTGGGTGAATATGGTTACCGCCGTTACGCTTGCACTGGCACTGGCTTTTGAACCTATGGAGGAAAAAGTCATGGAACGTCCGCCACGCGAACCCAATGAACCAATCCTTGGGAAACATTTTCTCTGGCGGATCGTATTTGTATCATTCCTTATTGGTGGTCTAACCCTGGGCATTTTTACTTATATGGCAGAAAGTCTCGGCATGGATTATGATGTTGCCCGCACTGTGGCTGTTAATACCCTTGTTGCCGGACAGCTCTTTTATCTCTTCAATTGCCGCCAGATCAAAAGCCCTGCAATCGGCAAAGGTTTTTTCGGAAACAAATACGCATTTATTGCTGCCGGTGCCTTGGTTGTATTGCAATTGTGTTTTGTGTATGTCCCTTTAATGAATACCTTTTTTGACACCTCTCCCATTGCAGGCCCATTTTGGCTGTATTCGCTGGCCGGAGGTGCGATCGTTTTCGTAGCAGTAGAGCTTGAAAAATATTTGGTTCAAAAAAGCGGGTAAGCACAATACTTCGTGTCTGACTGCATAAGTTTGTCATAACATGAGACAAGCCTCTAAAATGGGGCTTGTCTCTTTCATTTTCAAGAACAAGTTGATAAACAAAACCTGCCTGTTTTCTCCAAACCGGCAAACCCTAAAACCATTCTCCCCATTTTTTTAATTAGCCATGCATGAACGTAAATTGCCAAATTGCCTTCATTCTTTGAAGTCAGTCCGAAAGTACTGTGGTAATCTGTGCCTTTCTGCAGAAACCACAAGCAACCTAAAATAGTCATCGAATATTTCAGAAGCGATGCACCCGAAGGCCAAAGGCATATTCTTCGCACTACCAAAACAAAAATCCCAAACCTTAATTTCCCCTTTTCATTCTCGAAAGCTATCTTGCTGACACAAAAGATTATCTTCAACACTATTGTTTATATTATAT
>REEA01000061.1 GCA_007695305.1 Bacteroidia bacterium | reverse complement strand
AAAGGCTGCTTTTCACCCATATGGTGCATTGGTCTATCTACAAATATACGAAGATCAAACCATTAATGCTCTGTTAGAATGAGTAAAAGAAGGTTTTGAATTAGCAGTATGGCAACGTAAACAAAATGATCAGCCGGTTTAGGCTCTTTCCATAAGCTTTATGCGTCTCAATCCTTAAAAAGCTCCATCTGCTGATCATACATTTTCGCATACAGTCCATTGGTTTTTCGCAGTGACTTGTGGTCACCTTTTTCGGCGATCCTGCCGTCCTGCATCACAAGGATCTGATCCATTTTTTCCATGTCCACCAGCCGGTGTGTGATGGTAAGCAGGGTTCTGCCATCAAGGGTTTTCCAGAGTGCGTCCAGGATTTTTCTTTCCGTGCCCATATCCATATTGGCTGACAGCTCATCAAACACCCATACCCGACTCTCTTTAAGCAGGGCGCGGGCAAGCGCGAAGAGCTGCCGCTCGCCGCCTGAAAGTTTCATCCCCAGGCTGCCCAATACCAGGCCGGGATTATTGGCAAGAGCGTTCAGCCCTACTTTTTTTAATGCCTTCACAAGTTGTGCATCATCTGCGCCTGCATTGGCAATCAACAGGTTTTCACGTACTGAACGATTAAAAATATAGGTATCTTGCGATACTACGCTCATCAAATTCCTGTAAGCATGCATGTCAACCCTGCCCAGGGGGTAATTGTCAACACTGATCTCTCCTTCTGTCGGTTCCCAGAGGCCGCTGAACAGATTGACAAGGGTGCTTTTGCCGCTGCCGGTCGGTCCCACTACCGCAGTCCGGCTTCCGGGAGTGAGCTCAAAACTGATGTCATCCAGCACCTGCTTCTCCTGATCGTAGGCGAATGATACATGATGAAATACAATGCGGGGGTGTCCCTGGATATGAATACCATTGGAAGGCTTTTGCGCATCGGGCTTCTCTCCGGGATCGGTCAGTTTGCGAAGGCTGTTGGCCGACTCTCTAAAGCTGTCGTATTGCACGAAAGCCATGGGCAATCCCTGCAATGCTTCAAAACTGCTGAATATGCCCAGCACCAAAGCGGCAAGCAGCACTGCCTGAATCTCACCGCCCAACACCAGGGGGATGATCAGAATCAGGGATATCACAATGGCAAGATTGGCAAACAACTGGTTCAGGCTTTCCACAAGCCCGGAGCTGGCTGCATTGTTGTGTTGCACGTTACTGATATCTTGCTGGATCGCATCAAGCTCCTGCTCAATTTTTTCCTGGTTCTTCAGCCACAGGCAGTCATGCATGCCCTGAATGTTTTCCATCAGAAACACTTTCATCCTGCCCTGCGCCCCTCTTGTGGTTTTTCCTGTTCCCCGCGAAAGATACAATGCCAGGGACGGCACCAAAATGGCGTTAGCCACAAAAACCCCGAGCACAGCAAAGGCAGGCACGACAGCAATCCACAAAAGCATAATAAATGTGATGCTGCAGATGATCACAGATACCGTCACCGGTGAAATGATGCGCAGGTAAACATTTTGTAATGTCTCGATGTCGGATATCATTCCGGTGAGAAGTTCTCCGGGTCGTTTGGCCATCAGCCATTTCTGGGAAAAGGCATTGAGCTGTTCGTAGAAGGAGGTGCGGATACGAAGCAATATGTTAAACGTCAGATTGTGTGATACCACACGTTCGAAATACCGCACCACCGCTCTGGATATGCCAAAAAACCGCACTGCAGCTGTTATCATGAACAGTTCGACGATCATCGGGCGCTCCGCAGCCCGGGAGATCAGGTATCCGGAAGAGGTCATCAGCCCCATACCCGCCAGGATGGTTCCGGTGGCCAGTAAAACCGCCAGCACTGCGCTGGCTTTATGCGTTTTCAGGTATGTGAGCAATCTGCCCGTCATCTGTTGGTGATTTCTGTTTATCAGTGCTCCAGTTATTTATTCGTACGCGGATTGCCGGTCATGGAATGTGGCAAGATAGGCATGATAGATGCCCTTTTTCTTGATCAGCTCCTGGTGATTTCCGCTTTCGGCAACACGCCCCTTGTTGAAAACAAGGATGTTGTCCGCATGCTTTACGGTTTTCAGCCTGTGGGCGATCACGATGGTTGTGCGGTCACTGCTGGCAATTATACTTCCTTTGCTGATTACCTGTTCGCTTTCGGGATCCAGATAAGCGGTCGGTTCGTCAAGGATCAGCACCGGTGCCCGTCTTAACAATGCCCGCGCCAGGGCAAGTCTTTGTTTTTCACCGCCGCTAAGCCTTGATGCATTATCTTGTAATTGGGTGTGATAATCCTTCGGAAGCCCTGCAATAAAGCTATCCGCACCTGCCTGCCTGGCAACCTCCCTTATTTCGTCCATGCCGGCATCAGGTTTTGCCATCCGCAGGTTGTCCAGCACACTGCCATCAAAAAACCATGGGTGTTGCGACACGTAGGCAACATGTTGTCTCCACATCGATGGATCCATGTCATGCAATGAAAGCCCATTCACTTCTATTGTGCCTCTTTCGGGCATGATGTAAGCCAGCAGCATATGAATGAAGGTTGTTTTTCCTGAGCCGCTCGGCCCTGCAATTGCGGTTAGCTGACCCGGAGGCAGGACGCAGCTGAGTTCGTCGATGGCCGCATGTTTTTGTTCCGGATAGGAGTAAAGCAGGTGGTTACATCTTATCTCCATGCCTTTGTTGTTTGCCGGATGGATTTTTCTGGCGGCGGGTTGAAGCACAGTCCGGTCCTGCAAACGAAATATCTCTTCAGCGGCAGCGGCTCCTTCCATCCCGGCGTGGTGATGCTGGCCAAGAGCCCTGAACGGCAGGTAAAACTCCGGTGCAAGCAACAATATGAAGAGCCCCGGTTGAAAAACCATCATCCCTTCGATGAGCCTGATGCCGATCTGCAAAGCGACGAGGGCGATGCTGATGCTGGCTGCCAGCTCGAGCACCATACCTGACAAAAATGCCACCCTCAACACCCGCATGGTAATGACCCTGAAACGGTTGCTGCCATGGGCAATGTTTTCCGATTCCTGCTCACTGACTCCGAATAGCTTTAAAGTCTTTAGCCCTTGTATGGCATCAAGAAAACCGGCCGATAGCCGGTTAAAAGATTGCCACTGCTCCTGGCTGAGTTTTTTGGCATAGGTGCCTATCAGCCACATGAAAAAGACGATGAGGGGCCCGGTGATCAGCATGATAATGGCACTTGGCCAATCAATGAACGCAGCAAACAGGATGATCACCGGAGGCAATATGGCGATGTGCAACAGCGCCGGAATATAATGGGTAAAGTAATCGTCGAGCTTTTCTGTGCCCTCGGTGAGCGAATGGATGATGCCGCCTGTTTGGGCAGACCTGGCGTACACCGGACCCAGTGACAACAGGCGGCTAAAGGCTTCCTGCCTGATGGTGGATTTGATGATAACTGTTTTTTGCCTGGCGCTGCGTTCACGATACCACACAAGCAGGCTCCTTAAAACCACGCTACTTAAAAACACTGCCGCCAGGAGACTATCCGGCGGCCTCATGTCAGAAAATACGCCCGCGATGATCAGGCTCAGGCTTAACATCTGAATAACAACCACAATGGCGAGAAGAAAACTCAGTAAAGCAGTGAGCCACATATATGCAGGCACACCCACTGCATAACCGAACAGCTTGCGGTGGGTGTGCATACTGCCGCCTGGGTCATTGGAGATCATTTGTTTCACAGGCATGCGGATGTTTCATTCAGACGTCTTCACGGGGGATGGCATCCCGGGTCACTCTTTTGCTGAACACGTAATAGCTCCATCCCTGATATGCCAGTACCACGGGAACAAATAACAGGGCCACGATTGACATGATGCGCAGTGTCATCTGACTCGACGAAGCGTTATAAATCGTGAGGCTATATTCAGGACTGAGCGATGAAGGCATGACGTTTGGGAAAAGACCATAAAAGATAACGGCCGTACCCAGGAGAATGGTAGCTGCCATGGCTGCGAAGGCATAGCCCTGCATCTTCATCCTGATAAAGACGAAGCAGGCAACAAAGCTCAGGATGGCTAACGTGGGAATGGTGCCGGGAACCAGTCCCAGCCCTTCAAACAAAACGGTGTTGTTGTATCCCAGTACAGCAAATACGGCGGTGATAGCGGCTATTGGTATCCACAGCTTTTTGGCCAGGCTCTCCGCTCTTTCCTTCAAGGCATCTGTGGTTCTGAGGCTTAAAAACAGGGCTCCGTGCAGAACGAACAACAAAACCACAACAATACCGCCCAGGAGGGCATAGGGATTAAGCATGTGCAAAAGGTTGCCGGTGAAGTTCATGTCGGCACCGATGGGCAGGCCCTGAACAATATTGGTGAAGGCCACCCCCCATAGAAGAGCGGGGATCAGGCTTCCCCAAAAGATAAAATTGTCAAAAGTTCGCCGCCACCATTTTTCTGACTTTTTGCTCCGAAATTCAAACCCGACAGCCCGCAGGATCAGTCCGAGCAGCATCACAAATAAGGGAAGGTAGAACCCACTGAACAAGGTGGCGTACCAGTGCGGGAAAGCTGCAAACATGGCACCTCCCGCTGTGATCAGCCAAACCTCATTTGCATCCCAAAACGGTCCGATTGTGTTGATCACCACCCGCCTGTCAGTGTCGTCCTTGCTGATAAATGGCAAAAGGATACCCACACCGAAGTCAAAACCCTCCAGGATAAAATAGCCGATAAACAAGATGGCTATCAGGACAAACCATATAATCTGATATTCCATTGCTGATGTGTTTTATGTTTTTGAAATAAGCACCTTAATAAGCATGTAAAAATTTGTCAGAGTCCTCGGGTGTTCCCGGTTTTGCAAAACGATGTATCAGGTAAACCGCTACAGCAGCAAGGGCACCATAAACCAGGGTGAAAACGATGGTGGTCAAAAGCATTGATTCTCCGCTTACATTTGGCGATACCCCGTCGCGGGTAAACATCAGTCCATATACTACCCAGGGTTGCCGCCCGATTTCGGTGACGATCCATCCCAGGCTGTTGGCCAGCAAAGGCATAAACATCATTACCAAACCAATTTTGAGATACCAGCGGCTTTTTTCCAGGCTGTCTTTCAGCCATAACCCCAGACCAAGGAAGGCATAGAGGATAAACAATATCCCCAGGCCTACCATCACCCGGAAGCTCCAGTATACAATAGCCACAGGTGGGATGTAGTTTCCGGGACCAAATGTCTCCTCGTACTCCTGCTGAAGATCCAACATGCCCCTTACCTCGGAAGTGGTATTGTTATATGCCAATATGGAAAGCATGTAGGGAAGCCTGAACTCGCGTCTTGACACCTGGTTTTCCTGATCGATAATGGCAAACATGGAAAAGCTGGCCGGCTGTTCCGTTTCCCATAAACCCTCCATGGCAGCCATTTTCATTGGCTGATACTGAACGGTGTGCTGGGCTTGCGAATGCCCTGTGGTGGCAACGAGAAGAGAAGACACCGCTGTAAAAATAAGTGAGATACGTGCCGATTTGCCGAATATCTCAACCTGGTTGTTGCGCAGAATCTGCCAGGCACTAATGCCCAGCATAAATAAGCCGCCTGTAACAAAAGCTGCGATGATGGTGTGTTGCGCCATGACCAGCATTTGCTTGTTAAGCATGATCGCCACAAAGTCGGCCAGTTCTGCCCTTCCTTCATTCAGCACATATCCAACAGGGTATTGCATCCATGCGTTGGCGATAAGAATCCATAAAGCCGACAGGTTGGAACCCAGGGCTACCAACCAAATGCTCGCCAGGTGAATCTTTTTAGGAAGTCGCCCCCATCCAAAAATCCATACCGCAATAAAAGTGGACTCAAGGAAAAAGGCAAGCAGTGCCTCAATGGCCAGGGGGATGCCAAAAATATCTCCCACAAAACGGGAATACTCTGACCACGCCATACCAAACTGGAACTCCAGAACGATGCCTGTTACCACCCCCAGCGCAAAAATAATGACAAACAGCTTCCCAAAATACTTGGTCAGTCTTTTATAATGCTCGCTGTTTGTACGGTAATAAAAGGTATGCAAAATGGCAACCAATACGGCCAACCCCATGGTAAGAGGGCTGAATAAGAAATGATATACCGTGGTAATGCCGAATTGCCACCTCGCAATCTCTAATACTTCCATAAGCAAAGATTTTTTAATTGTTGATAGTAAAAGAAGTTGTTTAAGTTACTCGTTTTTGATTGTTCAGGGCGACACACCGGGTGTTTTATAATCCTTAAGACCGGCAGCGTTAAAAGACAAACACCTTTTAAAGATGCAAATCCATTGGCTTAGAAAAACCCCCACAATGATCTTATGGACAAATATAAAGATATATCTGTTTAAAAAACTGGCGTTTGAATATTGTTATTCGGACTTGATATAAATAAAAGCCCGGTTGGCCAATTTGAGCTGGTTTTGGTAATTACCCGGAAGCTTCCAGTTGCTATCGCAAGCTGGAAGTTCCTCTGGCCGCAGGAACTGGAAGCTCCCGCAGGGACTTCCAGCTTCCACCGGGAATTATTTCTATACCCGGAAGCTTCC
>REEA01000164.1 GCA_007695305.1 Bacteroidia bacterium | reverse complement strand
TTTTTTTGAACGCGGATAAACGCTGATGCTTCGCAACGCGGATAAACGCTGATAAAAATCAGCGGTGATCAGCGTTTGCCAAAGGCAATCCGCGGCATCCGCGTTCTATAAATCATCCTCCTGTGTGTCAAAAATCCTGTCATGGGCGTTTCATGTGTTTAGTATTTGTCGAAATGTCGAAATGTGCAAATGTCCAATGGAACTTAATGCTTGAATCTTTAATAGTCTCCGAGTGTTTCTTCAAAGTTTGCTATGGCACGTTCAAATTGCTCGTCATTGGGTGGTTTACCATGCCATTCGTGTGTTCCCATCATAAAATCAACTCCGTATCCCATTTCGGTATGCATCATAATGGCCACGGGCTGTCTCTGGCCACAGGCATTTTTTGCTGTATCCAGCGTTTTTAATACCTCCTCCATGATATTTCCATTCATTTCCAAGACCTTCCATCCAAAGGCTCGCCATTTTTGCGCCAGGTCTCCCAGGGGCATCACATCGTCAACAGCACCGTCAATTTGCTGACCATTGTAGTCAACGATACCAATGATATTGTCAATGTTTCGACCGGCTGCGAACATGGTTGCTTCCCAGATTTGTCCTTCTTGCTGTTCACCGTCGCCCATAAGGCAGTATACCAAGTGTTTGTCTCCATTAAGTTTTTTTGACAGCGCGGCACCGATGGCAACGCTCAGACCCTGTCCCAGTGAACCACTGGCAATCCTTACACCGGGAAGGCCTTCTTCTGTGGCAGGATGCCCCTGCAAACGGGAATCAATTTTACGGAACGTTGACAATTCATTTGTGCTGAAATAACCACTATGTGCCAGTACACTGTACCAACCTGCAGAAAGGTGACCATTTGACAGGAAAAATAAGTCCTCTCCTACTCCATCCATATTGAATGGATTCGGCTTATGATGCATTACACTGAAATACAATGCGGTAAATAAATCTGCACAACCCAGCGGGCCACCCGGATGCCCGGACTGCGCACCATGAACCATGCGGAGAATATCCCTGCGTACCTGGGTGGCGATATCTTTCAGCCTATTCAAATCTTTTTTCATGTTGGAAGTTATTTTATAAATGTAACATTTCTCAATCTGCCTTTAACTTGCGGTATTTTATCCTTTTGGGACCTTCGTCTCCAAGTCTTTTCCTGCGGTTTTCTTCGTAGTCGCTATATCCACCTTCGAAAAAATGCACGCTTGAATTGCCCTCGAAAGCGAGAATATGGGTGGCAACCCTGTCCAGAAACCATCTGTCATGGGTAATGATCACCGCGCACCCCGCAAAATTTTCCAGACCTTCTTCCAGGGCCCGAAGGGTATTTACATCAATATCATTTGTAGGCTCATCCAGCAGCAATACATTGGCTTCACTTCGAAGTGTCAGGGCGAGATGCAAGCGATTTCTTTCACCTCCTGACAGGACGGCCACTTTTTTTCCCTGGTCAGGGCCTGTAAAATTGAATCGGGCCACATAAGCCCGGCTATTCATTTGTCTGCCTGCAAGATTAATGGTTTCGTTGCCACCGGAAATCACTTCCCACACATTTTTCTCCGGATCTATTTCAGTGTGTGCCTGATCAACATATCCCAGGTTAACTGTTTCACCTATTTGAAACTGCCCTGAATCGGGAGATTGCTGCCCCATGATCATGCGAAACAGGGTTGTTTTCCCTGCCCCGTTTGGCCCGATAATTCCAACAATTCCCCCTGGTGGGAGTGCAAAACTAAGGTCGTCGAACAGCAGTTTGTCGCCGAATGATTTACTGATGTTCTCTGCTTCTATCACTTTATTTCCCAACCTCGGTCCGTTGGGGATGAATATTTCCAATCTTTCTTCTTTTTGTTTAACGTCTTCGTCAAGCAGCTTTTCATATGCTTTTAGCCTTGCTTTTCCTTTTGCCTGTCTGGCTTTGGGTGACATGTTCACCCATTCCAGCTCTCTTTCCAAAGTCTTTCTTCGTTTGCTTTCGGTACGTTCTTCCATCTCAAGCCTCTTGGCTTTTTGTTCCAGCCAGGAAGAATAGTTGCCTTTCCATGGAATACCTTCACCCCTGTCCAGTTCCAGGATCCAGCCGGCAACATTGTCCAGAAAGTAACGATCGTGGGTGATGGCAATCACGGTACCTTTGTATTGTTTCAGATGGTGTTCCAGCCATTCAACACTTTCGGCGTCGAGGTGGTTGGTTGGTTCATCCAGCAGTAAAATGTCAGGTTCTTTCAGAAGCAATCTGCAGAGGGCAACACGTCGCAATTCGCCACCGCTAAGATTTTTAACAGGTGCATCAGGTTCCGGGCACCGAAGAGCGTCCATGGCACGATCCAGCTTACTGTCCAGATCCCAGGCATTATGCTGTTCAATGAGTTCCGATAGCTCACCCTGACGATGGATTAACCGGTTCATTTCATTGTCATCCATGGGTTCAGAAAACTTCAGGTTCACTTCCTCATATTCCTTAAGAATATCAACGATCTCCTGTACACCTTCCTGCACAATCTCTTTTACTGTCAGTTCGGGGTTCAGCACCGGTTCCTGGGGCAAATAACCCACCGAATAACCGGGTGAGAATACTACGTTTCCCTGATAGGACTTTTCTTCCCCGGCAATAATCCTCATCAATGTGGACTTCCCGGAACCGTTCAACCCTATGATGCCGATTTTAGCACCATAAAAAAAGGAGAGGTATATATTTTTAAGAACCTGCTTGTTAGCCGGTGGGAATACTTTGCTTACACCCACCATTGAAAAGATGATTTTCTTATCTTCGCTCATGCCTGATCATTTAATTTATTACAAATGTCTGAAAAAATGATATGTGGTGCACATATAAATATGCCTTTTTGCATCAATAGTGTATATTTGTAAAAATAATTGTTTTCTTTGTTTTGCAAAAATAATTGGATATTAAGGACTGGGGTATTATCATGGAAGAAACATCTCTCATAAAGGTTATTAGTTGCGCCAGGGAGCCTTTCATGTTAAATGGATGGAAACACCATCTGAATTTTCTGACGGCCCAGGCAAGAAAATGGTCAACAAAGCCGGAGCAGTTATTCCCTTTGTTTGTGGCCAAGCTAAAGGTATTGGGTGATTCTCAGTTCGATATATATACAGGTTCACTGGAACCGGAGCACATTGTAAACGACCTTGAAAAAACCCTGAGAGGTTTCAAGGCATTTGAACGTGATACTTTCACCAGATGGATTGAGAGTTCGCAACAGCAATTTTGGCAACTGGAGATATCTGACGGTTCGGAATGGGTAATTCGTCAGGGTGATCAACAAGACTTTTACATTCATATTCATCCCGCCAGGCATTCAAAGCATACGAAGCGGCTTACAGGCAATCATTTGCGTACAGGTTTGTCAACGCTTATCATGGCTTCCATGAAGCAGGAAAAACCGAGCTTACCCCTGATGAATGAAGTGCGCCAAAATTATCTTGGTTTATCAAAAGTAACCAAATCAATGGCACGCGAAATTTTCTCAACAATGAATGAATTTGCGGTTTTGGCAGATGTGCCGCACTAACCCGGACACTCTTCTGCCCAAAACAATAATTGAGTTGCTCACAGGTTACTAAATTAACCGTTAAGGTAATAGAATAATAAAATAAGCGGAATCAGTATCCCTGTTCCGGTTATCCATGCTCCCCGCCGTGTAATTCCATTCTTTCCCTTTAACACAAACAAACCGGTTATGGCCAGCAGAATCAAGCCACCTGCATAAAGGTCTGCAAACCATGTCCATAATTTTCGAGGTGTGTTATAATGCAAAAAATTCACTTGTTTAAAAACAGGTCTTGGCCTGATTGTTTCAAGGTTTCCCTCACCGGTAAACATATTCACGGTAATGCTTCCGTCTGTGATGAAGATGCGCAGGTTATCGCCGCTGCGAAGGCTGGTCCTGAATTCACTTTCCCGGTCCAGTTGCTCCAGAAAATGCATGGCCATTTCACGGTTTTCGCTAATTTCTTTTTCGGGTGGGGCAAGCTGAAATGATTTTTGCGTGATGATATAGTTTGGATTCCAGTGGTGCCTGTGATTCAGTGCAATACCCGACAAACCATATATAATACACATCCCAAAAAAGAAATATCCAAGGTCCCTGTGAATAGCCCGGTTTATTTTGCGTATTTTCATAACATCTCTGATTTAGTGACTGTTATCAACACATACGAACATAAGAGGGGTTTGGATATGTGGCAAAATTGTTTTCCACAAAGACCAAACCCCGTTCAGTAAAAGTTATTTATTCGGCTACCCTGCAATTGAGCAGATTGTTGCCGCCATTATTTCATTTCAAAGGCGGTCAGTTTAATGTAAGACCTGATATTGGGATCAATGCCTCTTTCTGCCATTAGAGCGATCGCTTCCTCAGTGGATTCGCAATCGTGGCCTGCATCATGTTTTTCAAGTTCTTCCATATTGAGGACTTCTGTGTGCATTGTACCAACAATAGAAACAATATTTCCTTCATTCTCCAGGGAAAAATAATTCATGAACTCACCAAGTCGGACCTGGATGCTCATTTGGTCGTTATCCAGCTGAGCTACCCGCATTTTATCACCGCTATGCCGGCACATGTGGTCAATGATACCTTCAAAGCTTACTGTTTTGTTTTCAAACATCAGCGGTTCAGAAACCAGCTCTGCAATGGCCATGTATTCGATTTGCTCATCGGCTGTTTGCTGATCTGCCACCGGACCGGCACATGCTGCTACGATGAATACCGCAGCCATTAAAACAAATATTTTTTTCATGAGTTGATGGGTTTTAAAAAAACATTTTTTTTTCGGTGCAAAGATAGTTATTATTGTTATTTTAGATTCGATAATTATGTTTGCCATTCATTATTTATAAGGAGTGCATTATATATTTTTACAGAAAGTATCAGCATGGGATCAAACACTTACAGATACTTTATCAGGATGGCCTATATGGGAACGGGCTATTTTGGTTGGCAGATACAATCAGTATCATTGACCATCCAGGGAGAGCTGGAGAGGGTTCTGGGATTGCTGTTTCGTGAGCCTGTTCGCACCATTGGCGCCGGTCGTACGGATACCGGCGTTCATGCAAGGGAATTTTATGCACATTTCGACTGTAGCCATGATCCCGAATCCCTTCAGAAGTTGCAAGTGGTTTACAAAGCCAATCATATGCTTGCTCCCAGCATTGTCATTTATGATATTTTTCCTGTTCCACCCAATGCGCACAGCCGTTTTCATGCGACGCAGCGCACCTATCAATATTATATCATCACCAGGAAGGATCCATTTTTAATGGATCGGGCATGGTTTTTTCAGTCAAAGCTTGATCTTGAGATTATGGGGGAGGCTGCCGGTATCCTGCTTGAATATAATGATTTTAAAAGCTTCAGCAAATCCAACACACAGGTTAAGACCAATATTTGCAAAATACATGAAGCTGTTTGGGAGCAAAATGATCATGTTCTTTGCTTTAGGATTACCGCTGACCGTTTTTTGCGAAATATGGTGAGAGCGATAACAGGCACCATCGTAGAAGTGGGATTGCATAAAACAACGATTGATCAGTTTCGGCAAATCATTGAATCTCGTGACCGCCGCCGGGCCGGCTACTCAGTGCCTGCGCACGGTTTGTTTCTGGAAAAAATTATGTATCCGGAGTCGCTATTCTAATTTTTCTTTTTCTTTTTCTTTGACCAGGATTTGATTCGTTCACCAAGAGGTTCGGCAATTGAGTCAGCTGTTTTTTTCCTTTTGGTGTCGCCTAACAAAAAACCATAGGGTTCAAGTCCTTCAACTTCATCAAAAATAACTTTTAACATGGCCATTCCGGGAATGAACAATATCATTCCGGCAAGTCCCCATATAAAATTACCGAAAAGCAAGGCCACGATGGTCATCAGTGGATTCATGGATACCTTGCCTCCCACTATTTTGGGAGTAAAAATGTTGCTTTCGGCGAGCTGAATCACATAAAAGGATAGAAAAATACCAAAGGGATACCATATGGAGTCTTTTGTAAGCAGGGCATAAATAATGGGCAAGGTTGCCCCGATGAAGGGACCGAGAAACGGAATCACATTCAGCAGGGCTGCAAAAACCGCGAAAAGGAGTGCATGCCTGAGACCGAAGCTATACAGGGCGATGCTGTTCAGGATAGCAAGGATAATGATCACGATAAACATACCCACAATATAGTTCTGCACAACGAGTTTTACCTTGCGGATCACATGATTTACCTTTTCTCTGTCTTTTTCTGGAAATGCCCGGAGAATAAAATCTACAAGAAAACGGCGAAAATAAAGAAAGAGAAAAATATAAATGGGAATGATAAATATAATGGTGATTGTCGTAGCTGTGGCAATAACACCTTGTGTAAGGCTTGCCATGTTTGCATAAAGGTAATTGAAAGCAGCATTCTGAATATCGTCGAATGAGATAGGGACAGCACCTTCAATGTGCTGTTCGGTAAATTCATTGAATGTTTGCAGAAATTCCGACATGCGTCTTTCCAGCAAATATATTTCATCTGCAAAACCGATCAGCTGATTATAGAAAAAATAGATCAATCCGAAAAGGACACCCAGAAGTGCTATCAAGCTTAAAAAAGCGGCAATGATTCTTGGAACACCTTTACTTTCGAGCCATGATGAAAGCGGGCTGATTAGTATGGCCAGCAAACCCGATATCGTCAAAGGGACAAGAATACCTTTGGCATAAATCATTATGGCCACAGTAAGCACAATGGTAAGCAGCACCATTGGAAGCTTCATATACAGCGGCTGTTTTTGGATGTACAAGCGTTGTCTTGGGTTCATGACCAAAAATACATTTTAAATTATTTATTTAAAGGGTCAAAAAGGGGTGGTCTGGCCCGGTTATGGCCTGAATGGTTTTGCCATGCCTGTGCCAGCGCCAATATTTTGTCTTCACCAAATAAGCTACCGATAAAAGAAATGCTAAGCGGATCGCCTGTTTCAGAGAACCCGTTTGGTACTACCAGGCAAGGGTGCCCTGTAAGGTTTGTTACCAGCAGCTGATTACCCGCAAACGAGGGTGTTACGATCACATGGTAATCGGCCATGAGTTGTTTCATTTCTTCCATGAGCATATAACGAACTCTGTTTGCATTTATGTATTCAACAGCAGGAATAAATCGTGCAGCCCGAAAAAAATTAGGCCACGCGTTCATATCCTGGCTAACGAGCAGTGAATCGCGACCGGAAGTAGTCAATTCATCAAAGGCCGCTGCCGCTTCTGCATATAGTATAATACGCAGTGCATGAACAGGTTGCCCGATACTCCATTCAACCTTGTGCAGCTCCACACCAAGCTCGCGCAAATCAGCCAAAACCTGTTTGTCGGGATCCAAGCCGGTGTGATCATCTTTAAACAATTCATGGAAGTATCCTACCCGTAGAGTAGAGATATCTGTTTCCGGATCAAAAAAGAATCCGGCATCTATCAGGCTATTGTCCAGACCATCTGATCCCTGGATGGCTTCAAAAACCATTGCACATTCTTTTGCACTGCGGGCTATGGGCCCTATTTTATCCATGCTCCAACTCAGGGGCATGGCGCCCCATCTGCTGACTCTTCCGAATGTGGGCCTTAACCCTGTGACACCACAGCGTGTTGATGGAGACACAATACTGCCGAGGGTTTCAGAGCCTATGGCAAAAGGTACAAGACCTGCAGAAACGGCAGCGGCAGATCCGGCAGATGAGCCGCTTGATCCTTGTTCAAGATTCCACGGGTTGCGCGTTTGCCCACCATGCCATACATCACCCATGGCCAGGGCGCCCAGGGTAAGTTTGGCCACAAGTATGGCACCTGCTTCGTCCAGCTTTTGAACAACAGTAGCTGTATAATCGAGATATTGACCTTTGTATGGTCTTGCACCCCAGCTGGTTGGATAATCTGCAACAGCCAATAGATCTTTTACACCGTATGGAATGCCATGTAAAGGTCCCCTGAATATACCGGAGGCCATCTCCTGGTCTGCCAGTCTGGCCCGGGCTAAAGCTCTCTGCTCAGTAAGTGAAGCCACACACTCTAAAGTATCGCCATACTTTTTCAGTCGATGAAGAAAGAAAATGGTTAACTCTTCTGATGTGATCAACCCGCTTCTGAGCAATGATGCCAGTTCAGGAATACTGTAGAAGGCAATCTCATCAAAATTTTCAGGCAAAATAACATGACCAGGGATATCCCATTCAGTTGTCCGATCAGTGGAGGAAACATGGAAGTCTTTTGGCAGTGGGTTAAAAGTCAATGCCGGAGGAATAGAATGATCAATCCCGTGTGTCCGCAATGCATCGGCACTTTGCATATGCGACCTAATCATTGGCATCATCATCGTAGTTTGGCTTTCGGAGAAGGAGAACCCAAGCAACAATCCGGCCTTTCTGACCAAATCGAGGGTGATGTCTTCCTGCATTTTTGCTGCCGAAAAGCCGGTGATGAACGCCATACAAAGGAAAAACCAAATTTTCCCTTTGAATATCAGTTTACTCTTGTTCATAACGAATCCTGGGTGAATGATTTTCTGCAATTTTTCTCAGGCTGGCAGCCGGCGACCGGAAACGATAGCAAAACATCATGGCTGCTATGATGTATGGTTTGTATCCTGCTTCCATGTATGTTTGCAACCGGGATCTTTCAAAGGTTTGTTCATTTACTTCTCCCCTTTCGCATGATACACCTGAAATATCAGCAGGCAAACAATGCATATACAAGGCATCTTGATTTTTTGTCAGTTGCCGGTGTTGCTCATTGTATTCCCAGTGGATATGCTGTTCATTGTTTTCCAGGCACTCCAGCTCAAGATTCTGCAGCCCGGCAGCATCTCTTTTTTTAAGCAACTGTGTTCGGCGTTCCATAATGTGGTATGGGGCCCAGCTTTTAGGATAAACGATGTCGGCATCCTGCATGGCCTCCTCCATAGAATGGTCAATTTGAAAACTGCCCCCGCTTTGAGCAGCGTTTTTCTCCGCCATACGGACAATATCCGGGATCAGTCCGTAGCCCTCGGGATATGCCAGATGAACGTTCATACCGTATCTTGACATGAGTGCAATGATACCCTGCGGAACGGAAAGCGGTTTTCCATAACTGGGTGAATATGCCCAGCTCATCACGATTTTTTTCCCTTTTAATGCTTCCAGAGAACCAAATATATGTCTGAGATGCATCAGATCAGCCATTGACTGTGTGGGGTGGTCCATATCACATTGCAGGTTGATTACACCGGGGCGAATGGGTAAAACCCCATGCTTATAACTTTCATCAAGTGAAGAAGCTACCTCCCGCATATAGCGATTGCCCTCTCCCAGGAATATGTCGTCGCGGATTCCAATAAAATCGGTGAGAAAAGAAATCATGGCCGCTGTTTCTCTTACGGTTTCACCATGAGAAATCTGCGATTTTTCTTCGTCTAAATCCTGAACGGTTAAGCCTAGCAGGTTGCTTGCCGATGCAAAGGAAAAGCGTGTTCTTGTTGATTTGTCTCTGAAATTGGAAACAGCAAGACCGCTGTCGAATACCCGTGTGGAAACATTCAGACCACGCATCGTTTTAAGAATATCAGCCACCTCAAGGATCATTTGCAGATCGGCATCACTTTTCTCCCAGGTTAACAAAAAATCTTTTGCTGCCAATTTTGCGGGTATTTCACTGAGGGCTTCAATTTTTTCAAATAATGTCTTCATCATCATGAAAATTTCAAGTTTTGAACAGCTATTACATATGATATGCCAATGCAGCATAAAAGGCTGCTGCTTTTTCCAGATGGTCGATGTGGACTTTCTCATTTGGAGCATGGGCCAAAACTTCATTACCGGGTCCGAAGCCGATAACCGGAATGCCATACATACCATTGATGGTTACACCATTGGTTGAAAATGTCCATTTATCAATAAATGGGTTTTGCTCAAAAAGGCAGTTAAACACTTCTGCCCCTTTTTGTATCGCTTCATGATTTTCAGGGATTTGCCAGGTAGGATAATACTTTTCCATGCCGTAGATGAACCCTGTAAATGATTTTTGTACATATTCCAGCACTTCCACCCTGGCTTTCATGTCTTTGATCAATTGGTTAATTTCTTCTACGGCACTTTCCTTTGTTTCGCCCCAGGTAAGCCGTCTGTCGAGGTGTATTCTTGCATAGTCAGCCACTGCACAAAGAGACGGACTTTGCGATACAAATTCCGATATGGTGATGGAACCTTTGCCAAGAAATGGATCGTAGGACAATCTTTCATTCAGTTTTTGAATCTCAAGGGCCACTTCGGAAGCCATATAAATGGCATTTTTCCCTCTCTCGGGCGCCGAACCATGGCAAGATAAGCCATAAAAATGCACCTGCATTTCCATCCTGCCCCTGTGGCCCCTGTAAATATTCAGATTTGTTGGTTCTGTAACTACCACAAGATCAGGCCGGATGTTTTCTTCCTCAATGAGATATTTCCAGCACAAACCATCGCAGTCTTCTTCTATGACACTGCCTACAAAATAGATGGTAAGATCCCTGTCGAAAGCCAGTTCTTTGAGTATGCGCCCGGCCGTAACAAAGGCTGCAGCGCCTCCTTTCTGATCCACACTACCCCTGCCACAAACCCAATCATCAATGATGCTGCCACCCAGCGGGTCAAAATCCCAGTCGTCCAGGTTTCCAAGGTCAACCGTATCCATATGGGCATCAAAAGCAAGTATTCGTTTGCCGTAACCTATGCGTCCAATCACATTACCCAGTAGATCCATTCTCACCTCATCAAAACCTGCCTTTTGCATCTGCCGCATCAATTCCTGCTGTACTTGTTCCTCACCAAGACTAAGCGATTTGCATTGAATCAGGGATGCAAGGTTTCTTGCTGTGTAATCCCGGTATTGAGAAGAAAGGGCTTTTATTTTCTCACATATTTCCATAATCAAATAATTTTGAATCGGGCTAAAGATATGGTTTTTTCAGCAAATACCGCGGATATTTTGCGGATTATTTCTCAATCATCATTGCATATTGACACATATTTCTTTTGTTTGAATAGTATGATTTTTAACGAAGACGAAATGGGAATTTTGTGTATAATTCTGCCATGTGATGAATTTAAGAAAAGATGGTATTTTTGTTTTGATTTGCATCTCCCGGGAAATGTGCCAATGCTTTTTTGTGAAGGGATCATGTAATGCAAAAAAACAGACGAAGAAACCGGGATTCATAAACTGAATATTAAATTGCTTATTATGGAAAATATCTGGTCTTTCATGCTTGGAAAAATTGAAGCCGGTTTCAGGCTTATGCTGATTGTTGTGATTGAAGTTCGTGGAAGCAGTCCTGGCAAAAAGGGGTTTAAAATGGCTGTTTCTTCGGATGGAGAGAGCTATGGTTCCATTGGCGGCGGACCGATGGAATACCAGCTGAAGCAGTTATCGCTGAAGGAACTGGATTCGGCTGTTGCACGTGCTTTTCTAAAGAACCAGGTACACTCGGCCAATGCAGGTGAAGAGGCATCGGGTTTAATATGTGCAGGTTCTCAGAATCATGCTTTTATCATGTTTGACGAGGAAAACCTGGATTTACTGCATGCCATTCAAAACAGTATTGCAACAGGTAGTGGCGGAGTCCTTTCTTTGTCTGCCGGTGGGGCGTCATTTACTGCCGGTAATGCCGGATTGCCCCTAAAGGATACATCTGCTGAGCCGGAAAGCTGGTGTTATGAGGAGCGCTTAGTACCTGACGAAACGGTGTATATATTTGGGGGTGGTCACATCAGCAATCCCATGAGTGAGGTGTGTCGCATGCTTGGTTTCCGGGTAATTGTCCTGGATGACCGCGAAAATCTGCCTACGATGGAGGAAAATGCTTTTGCACATCAGAAAAAACGCATAGATTATACAGAAGCCAACAAAGAAATTCTGTTCCCCCAGGCGGCATATGTGGTGATCATGACTGTATCTCATGCATCCGACCAATTGATATTGGGTCAGATGGTTCATATGCCCCTGAAATATCTGGGTATGATAGGCAGTCGTAATAAAGTAAAAACCATATTTGAAAACCTGAGGATACAGGGTGTTTCTGAGGAACGGCTCCAGGAGGTACATTCACCGATGGGCATTCCCATAAAAAGTGAAACGCCGGCTGAAATTGCCATCAGTATAGCAGCTGAGATTATTCAGGTTAAGAATGCCGGGAGATAGCAGGTTTACCTGGAGGTTCTTTCAGCACCTCCGACAATGTCAATCAATTCTCTCGTTACGGTAGCCTGTCTCACTTTGTTGTATGAGAGTGTGAGGTTTTTGATCATTTCATCGGCATTGTCGGTCGCTTTATGCATGGCGGTCATCCGGCTACCGTGTTCGGAAGCGGATGCGTCAAGCATGATGCGAAAAAAATTGTAGTATATGAATTTGCGGGTCATGTATTCCACCACTTCTTCAGTATCAGGTTCCAGGATGGCCGCAAAATCTTCCGGATAAACATCGCTTTTGTCTTCATTATGATCTATTTCCTCAATGGGTACCGGCAAAACCTGTTCAGAAGAAAGATCATGAATCACGGCGTTTTTAAAACGGTTATAAACAATCAAAACCCTGGCAAAGTTTTCTGCCAAATAGAGTTTCATGATTTGATCGGCCAGGGATTTCGCGCTATTATAATCTACCTTTTCAATATAATCATCTGCCGGATTAAAGATATTAAATTCGCGTTTTGTAAAGAATTGTTGAATTTTCCTGCCTATTGGCATGACAGAAACCTTTGCCCCTTCTTCCTGCAGGCGGTATATTTCCCTTAAACTATGTTTGATGAGAAAGGCGTTATATGTACCGCACAGTCCTTTATTGGAGCCGATACAAATCAGCAGGGTATCGTTGTTTTTTCTTTCTTTTGAAAATACGCTGGTGGCGGAGGGGGGCAGGTGTTCCATAACATCTTCGAGAACGACCTTCACCAATTTGGCATAATCACGGAGATAAACGATGTAATTCTGGACTTTCCGCAGCCTTGAAGCAGCAACCATTTTCATGGCGCTGGTAATTTTTTTTGTAGATCGCACGCTAGCGAGTCTGGTGCGTATTTCTTTCAGGCTGGGCATTACTGAACAGTTGAATGATAAGGCTTATGCTTTTTCCTGTACTTATTCATCCTCTGGTGGATGCATTATTGATTGGATGACTTGTTTAACGGCTGCTTCAATGGTATGCACGGTTTCATCATTCCAGATACCATTATTAATGGATTTCAGGACTTCTCCATGGTTTTGCTTCATGTGGGTGACGAGTTCATATTCAAACCTTTGAATTTTGTTTAGAGGCAGCTCCATCAACAATCCTTTGGTGCCGCAATAGATCATCATGATTTGTTCTTCCACCGGCAGGGGTTTGTACTGGCCTTGTTTAAGTATTTCCACATTCCGCGCTCCTTTGTCGAGGACGGCTTGTGTTGCGGGGTCAAGATCGGAACCGAACTTAGCAAAAGCTTCCAGCTCGCGGTATTGGGCCTGATCAATTTTCAGTGTGCCGGCGACTCTTTTCATGGCTTTCATTTGGGCATTCCCTCCCACCCGGCTTACCGACACACCAACATTTATTGCAGGTCTGATTCCTGCATTAAACAGATTGGATTCCAGGAATATTTGCCCATCTGTGATGGATATTACATTGGTAGGAATATAAGCGGAAACATCGCCGGCCTGTGTTTCCACCACAGGCAGTGCGGTAAGGGAACCACCTCCTTTGACCAGGTCTTTGATGGCCTCAGGAATATCATTCATTTGCAGGGCTATATCATCGGCAGAGATAATTTTTGCTGCTCTTTCCAGGAGGCGTGAGTGCAAATAGAAAATATCTCCGGGGTAAGCTTCCCTACCCGGGGGTCGTCGAAGCAACAGGGAGACTTCCCGGTAAGATACTGCTTGTTTGGAAAGGTCGTCGTAGATTACAAGCGCATGACGACCTGTGTCGCGGAAAAATTCTCCGATGGCTGCTCCGGTGAATGGGGCAAAAAACTGCATGGCAGCCGGATCACTGGCGGTAGCAGATACAACGATGGTATATTTCATTGCATCGTGTTTTTCCAGGTGTTCCACAATATTGGCTACAGTTGAACCCTTTTGTCCGATTGCTACATAGATACAATAAACAGGGTCACCTTGCTCAAAAAAGGATTTTTGGTTAATGATGGTATCAATTGCGATGGCCGTCTTACCTGTTTGCCTGTCACCGATGATTAGTTCACGTTGCCCGCGCCCAATAGGTATCATGGCATCAATGGCTTTGATGCCCGTTTGGAGTGGTTCGTTTACAGGTTGACGGTAGATGACTCCGGGAGCTTTTCGTTCAAGGGGCATTTCATACAAGTCTCCTTCCAGAGGTCCCTTTCCGTCAATGGGCTGCCCAAGGGTATTCACTACCCGTCCCAACAATGATTCACCGGCTTTAACCGACACAATCCGACCAGTACGTTTTACAAGATCGCCCTCCTTCAGATTGCGCGAGTCTCCAAGCAACACAATACCGGCATTGTCTTCCTCCAGGTTAAGAACAACAGCGGTCATCTCATCATCATTACAACGGATCATCTCACCCGACCATGCATTACTCAGTCCGTAAATCCGTGCAATACCATCTCCTACCTGTAAAACGGTTCCTGTTTCTTCAAGCTCGGTTTCCATTTGAAACCCGGCCATTTCCTGCCTTAATATGGCGGATATTTCCGATGGTTTTATCTCAGCCATGCTGCCTTTTATTATTGATACAAATGTTTTTTAAATCGTTGCAAACGGTGCTTCACGCTGGCGTTATATTGTTTTTCGCCAAGGTTCAGGATAAAACCGCCGATGATTGAAGGATCCACTTCTTCAACGAACTCAATCCGGTGAGGCGTCATCTTTTTTGCAGCTGTCAATGCTTTGCTGCGTAACTCATCATCCAGAGGAAAGGCTGTAGTAAGCTTTACTTCCTCGATGCCAAGGTATTGCTTGTAAACAGTAAGGTAGGCAGAGGCTATGCCCTCCAACATGTTTCCACGTTGCTTCCTCACAATAATGGTCATATACATGAGGATCAGCGGGTGCAAAACTTTGCCGAAAAGATGGGTAAGCACGTTCTGCTTTTTGGCTGTTCTGATCATCGGGCTTTTCATAATAATCAGCAACTCTTTGTTGTATGCAAAAACTTCACAAACCTTTCTCATGTCCATGTAAGAACGTTCGAGGATATTGTTTTCATCCGCCAGTGACAATAGTGCCCGGGCGTAGCGTTTATTCAGGATGTGATTGTTTTGTGGCATACGGCTTTCCCGTCTATATTAGTTTTCGGCAACCGAATTAAGGAGTTTATTCACATAGCGTACATTACGGTCCCTGTCGCTGAATTCTTCATTAATGATCTTTTCCGCTATGTCCATGGATAAAGTGGAAAGCTGGCTTTTCAATTCAAGGATTGCCGCCTTTTTGTAGTTTTCAATCAATTCATCCGATTTCTCGGCTATGATCCGCGCTTCTTCCCGGGCACGTTCGCGTGCTTGAGCGACAATAGATTCTGCTTCTTCTTTTGCCTTGGCAATGATCTGATCGTGGATTTTTTCAGCTTCTGCGATTTTTGTTGTCTTGATGGTTGCCAACTGACTCATTTCATATTCAATTCGTTTAGCGTCACTGAATGATTTTGCCAGTTCCTTTTCCCGCTTATTCAAAACATTCAGGATGGGTTTCCATGCGTATTTTTTCAGAATGAGCAATACAAAACCAAAAGACACTGTCATCCAGAATATCAATCCCAGTCCGGGCATTAAAAGTTCCATGATGTAATTGTTTTAAATGCAACAAATACTAGTGTAAATGCAGATAATTTTGTGCATTGGCCAATAATCAGGCTTGCAAACAGAAAACATAACGCTGAATATTGCCGGGTCTTGCCGGCAATGATCAGGCATTCCGGGTATCTGTATAATGAGAACACCCGGCCGGCCAAACTGAATGCAGATCTTGCTTAAACAAACAGTGTGAGCAGTACAATCACGAGAGCAAAAAAGGTGATACCCTCGATAAGAGCAGCCGCGACAACCATTGATGAGCGTAAATCGTTTCCTGCTTCAGGTTGCCTGGCAATGTTATCGATGGCACTTCTTGCGATGCTGGCGATACCATACGCGGCACCAAACACTGCAATTACAGCTGTAAGGGCTGCACCGAGCTTCATCCATTCGTGGGCAATGTCCACACTGTTCAACAATACAAAGAGTAACGACATTTTTTTAAGAATTTGGTTAATAAAAATTAGTGATCCGGATCCGGAACCGCCATTCCGAAGAAAAAGGCGCTAAACAAAGTAAAAATATATGCTTGCAAAAAGGCTACAAGTATTTTCAAAAAATTCAAAAATATCAAAAATATTATTGTTAAGGGCGAAATGGCATAACCCATCAATATGCTTACTGATCCCAAAACAAAAATCAATGAAGTAAGGCTTAATATTACCATATGTCCGGCTGTTATATTGGCAAATAACCTGATCATTAATACAAAGGGTTTGATAAATGCACCCACCATTTCAATTACCGGTAAAATGGGGATTGGGAGTTTCAAAAACATAGGGACGCCGGGCATATTGAACATATGTTGCCAGTAAGTTTTGTTTGCAAACCAGTGTGTTGTAAAAAAAGTAAACATGGCCAGCACAAAGGTAACGCTAATATTGCCGGTAACATTTGCGCCCCCGGGAAAAAAAGGAACCAGCCCCAGTAAGTTGTTCAGAAATATAAAAAAGAATGCGGTTAACAGGTAGGGCATAAAAGGTTTATATTTTTGCGGGCCGATGGCCAGTATGGCTATCTGATCGCGAACAAAGAGGATTAACGGTTCAAAAAACAAGGGTAAACCAGTTGGTGTTGAATATATATCAGCCTCCCTGTATTTTTTCCCAACGCTGATAAACAACATGCAAAGCAAGGCAGATGCAACAAATACGGCGAGTACGTTTTTTGTCATCGAAAAATCGTAAATTCGGGATGCTTCAGGGTCCGGCGTTATTCCATCGTCTAAAACCCTGATGGCCCGCCCTTTCATCGGCCCCTCTTTGGCAAGCCTGAAACCTTTATATGTTGCGTAACCGTGATCAAATCTTTTGCTTGAAAAAAAGAACAATCGGCCTTCATAAAGAAGGATCACAGGCAGATGAATGGAGAACTCCCTTTCACCAATGTCAAACAAATGCCAGTCATAACTATCCAGCACGTGATCAACAATTACCTTTCTGGCATCAAATTTCATTTCGGGGTTATCCGCATCACTGATGTTTTGGTGTTCAGCGGCTCTTGTGTCTGCAACGGGAAAAACATATACCGCGATCGTTGCAAATACGATCAGAAAAGCTTTAGCATTTATGAAAAGATGCCGTAATTGCATATTAAAAACCAATCATTAAAAAGAAAGAGGCAAATATAATTATATGATTATATCATCATCATTCTTTTTTCAGGTCACGATATAAAAAGACTACTTCAAAAAGGGTAAAGAAGAAATAGAAAACAAAGAAAGTGATAATAAATACAATTGCATCCTCCGGTCGTAAAAAGGCGTAAATCAGAACGACTGAAACATACAGGAGGAATCGAATCATGGTGATATTGACAAAATGGACATCAAATTTACCACGTTTGCGACCCCCGGTGAGTACATTTAATACATATTTTGATCCCATTACAACGATATAGAAGTACGGAATTACCGCCCAGTACAAAAAGGGTGTGTAATTTTGCGGCATTACAAGGTGAAACACATAATAAAGGAAAAAAAGGATTCCGGCCATTATGGTTAACTGCCTGGCAAAGGATGTTAAATTAATCGCCATTTAAAAACCAATGTCTTATAAAGCAACCGATTTATTTTTTGTTACTTTCAGGGGTTTTATGTGGTTGCGCAACTTCTTTTTCCATTGAACATGATCCTGAGAATCGTGCTCCGGGTTCGATGGATAATTTATTGGTTATGATATCTCCTTTAAAAATTGCGGATTCCTTAAGGGCCAAAAGTTCAGCTATTTCGGCTTTCCCCTGTATTTTTCCTGAAAATTCAGCATTGACACAATAAATGTCACCTTCTACCACGCCGGTATTTCCAATAATGATTTTTCCGTTAGAGCGAACTTCGCCGATGATTTTTCCATCAATCCGAATATCTCCTTTGGTATCAATTTCACCCTTTATGGTGGTTCCTGAGCTGATGATGTTGAAGTTTGTGTCGTCTGGTTCTCTGTTTTTCGCCATCATTATTTTTCTTTTTTTACGAACAATATCCTTTGTGATTATTCATGTTGAGGATTGGAGCAAAGGTAAAAAAACCTTTTCATCTATTTTAAAGTTCCGAATAATAATGGTCAAAAAAGAACCTGTAGGCTTCTATTTCTCTTTCCTGGAAAAACATCGGGTAGTTATCCACGGATATGATAAACGGTTCAGCGGATGCTTTCTGATCTTCTGTAATTTTTTCGGAGGCTATGAGATTCCGGAAATAGTTTAGTCCGTTTTCTTTACCCTGGAAATTTGTTACGGTAATCAGTCGTTTATTCTCATCATAGAAAATATTACTTGCTGACAGGCCTTTTTCTTCATATGCTTCGCTATTGAAGGTACGTATGGCACCGAGCAGTTCATCAGGATCGGTTTTGTTGCTATTCACCACAAATACAAAAAAGTGGACAGCATCGGGTGAATAATTGAAGGGAGATTCGATGGGCTCGATATCTCTTCTGCGCCGGGAGCCGGGTTCCCCGCCCTCTTCTGCAAGCATATCAAAGCTGCTGACATCCAATGAGGCCAGCAGAACAGAAGCCGGTTGATGTATGGGTGTTCCGTCAAATTCATCAACCACTCGTTTCAGTTCGTTATAGAACTGCGCATTTTTTTCTGTTTTTCCCATTGCCAGAGCATGCAGGTATGCGAATCTTGCTTTTAGTTCGCGTGGGGCATCGAGGGTATCCAATGCCTGTTTGTTTCTTTCTATCACATGATATCTTCCTGCGAAAAATGCATTGTAGGCTTCCCGGTAGAGATCTTCGGCGCGGCGCTGCCGGCTGCGCACCCTGTCGGCGTATCCGGGGTCACCGATTATTTTGGCATATTCGCTGTCGGGATAAAGGTTCATCAAACTGTTTTTTACCATTTCAGCTGCAGAAATGTCACCGCGTTCACGGAGCAGAAAATACATGTGATAGTAAGAGGGCAGCTCTTTTTCCATTCCGGGGAATCCCTGTACTACACTATTGAAGCTCCCGATTGCGAAATCCTTATTAGACAGCTGGTCTCTGAAAATCATCCCCATATTATAGTAGGCCAGCATTTGCCGTTTTTTTGATGCCAGCATTTTTTCTTCTGTAGTTGGGATATTTCTAAGGTATGTATCCCTGTCAAATTCATCTACTTCAAGGGTATCTTCTTCGGCTTCCATATCTTCAAATCCCGGCATGTCCATGCCAAAATCGCCTGCGATCATTTGCCGGTTGCTGATCCTCCAGAGGTCTTCCAGCGGGCGTTCGCCGAAACGTCCGAAGAACTCCATTTTTCCGTTGCTGATGGTTGTTTGGTTGTAGAAATACCAGCCGCTGCCGCCATGATCACCCATGCCCCTGGTTTGCCTGGCCATCCGGCCGGCGTCTCTCATAGCCTGCATCCTTTCTCTTTCCGCTTCCTGCCTGAGCCTCTCCTGTTCGCGCAGGTCATCGATTATCTTGTCAACAATGGCTAATTGTTCTTCGGGCGACATGGCAGCCAGTTGTTGCAAACTGTCTTCGCGGGCAATCACTTTGCTCAGCTGCGAAAGGCTTGACAGAATTTGCTGCCTGCGGCTAACTTTATCATAATTATCGTAACTTCGGGGGAGGTAGGTTACTGAGCTGTCATAATAGATGTTGGCCCGTTCATAATCGGGATGATCAAAATATATTTCTCCAAGTCGCAGGAAAGAGAGGGCTTTCTGTACATCATTATCTTCACTGACCTCCACTGATCTATTGTACATCCTGATTGCTTCCTGCTCGTTGTTTTGACGCATGGCAAGCTGGGCAAGGGCATAATAGATCTGGTCGCGATACATCCTGTTTCTGTCCTCTCCAAGCATGTCCATAAGTTCTTCGCGTATGCGGGCAGCGCCGCCAACAGAAGGGTCGTATGCCAACGCCATTCCGATACGGGCCTGAAATGCCATATTCCGGTCGGGACGCATATTTAGGACCTTCTGATAGGTTTGCTGGGCCAGGGCATATTGCTCGGAGTGGTGATAAACCTGGGCCTGGATAAATGTTAAACGTGACCTCTCACGTCTGCTGCGCTCATAGGGAATTCCCTTTTCAAGCTGGGCAGCAGCGAGTTCATATTTTTCCTGCCTGATATAGTGGTCTGCAAAGGCTTTTCGAAACAATGCAACGGTTTCATCGGTCAACACACCATCCCTGTAATTTCTTTCCAGCATGTCGAACATCCGCATGGCTTGCTCATACCGTTGCTGTTGATTATAGGATTTGGCGATCCAGACCTTGGAGTCATATTTTCTTTGTGTGTCATATTGCCTTATGATGTATTCAAAGGTCAGTATGGCAAGGGTATAGTCTCTCTTGAAAAAATGGGAGCGCCCGATCAGGAAATAAGAATCATCAATCCATTTGTTATGTTCCTCTCCCCTGATGTTCATGGAGTGCCTTCTGATAACCAGGCTGGCTTTTTCGTAGGTAATATCCATATTCCCACTGATGGCTGATACATCATGCTCGGTTCCGTAACGGAAAATGGACAGGATTTGCTCATAGTTATCGATATGCAACTCCGATAAGCGGTTTACGCCTTCTTTATAACTTTCCCTGGCATTGAAAAAGCCGTTATACTTGGCGTTAACACTATGGAATGCGCGATTTACAAATGAGTCTTTCTGGGTTGAACAAGCCCATGAAAAGAACAAAACCAAGAGAATGACCGGCCAACGGCTGATCTTTAACAGAAAGTGATTCATAAAATGCATGCAAATCAAATCATTTAAACAATATTATAACTCACAAATTGCTTATTTATTATGGTATTTTCCAAACGTTTTTTCAACGTAATCAGACCGTGGATTGTTTAACAGTAAAGTGAAAGAAGGTTTAGAAAAATGGCAAAAATGACTGATAAAATGACTATTTTTGCATCAAAGATAGTAATTCGATGATAAGATGACCAAAGAAAAAAAAGAATCCGGTTTTTTTAAAAAGCTCCACCATAAATACAGGTTGGTCATCATGAACCACGATACCCTGGAAGAAAAACTGAATGTCAGTCTCACCAGGTTCAACGTGTTTATTTTTGGAGGTACGATGGCCATCTTTCTGGTCATTGCTACGATATACCTGATCGCATTTACACCTTTGAAGGAGTATATCCCCGGATATGCAGATTTTAATACACGACAGGTTTTACGCGATCTTTCCCTTCGGGCAGATTCTCTGGAGAATAACCTTCGTCAAAAGGACTTATATATATTGAACATACGTAACATTATTGAAGGGCGGGATTTGGTTGAAGAAATACCTGATTCGGTTAGCGATCCGCAATCTTTTGCCATTCAGGAGCTATCCAGATCACGAGAAGATTCTCTTTTGAGATTGGAAATGGAACTTGCCGCTCATTTTGAAGATCATGGATGGGAAAGAGAGAACTCTTCTCCTGCCCGGTCTGCATTGAATATATCCTTTTTTGCACCTCTCAAAGGCTTAATCAGCAGTCATTTTGACCCGGGTAAGGGACATTATGGTATTGACGTTGTAGCTGACCACAATGAAATCATAAAAGCTACGCTCGACGGAAGAGTCATTTTATCTACCTGGACTATTGAAACAGGATACACTATTGGTATTCAACATGCAAATAATATTGTATCTATATACAAACACAACAGCAGTCTGCTAAAAGAACAGGGCAATTTTGTGGAGGCCGGTGAAGCCATTGCAGTTATAGGAGATACCGGGCTTTACTCCACCGGTACTCATCTTCATTTTGAACTTTGGTTTAACGGAAATCCGGTAAATCCTGCTGATTACATTTCGTTTCAATGACACCACCGACGCCTAAGCATATTGCCATCCTGGGCTCCACGGGATCAATAGGCCAACAGACCCTTCAGGTTATAAAAAGCAATAAGCAATTATACCGGGTAGCTGTTTTGACTGCTCAAAATAATGCCGATCTATTGATCTCACAAGCATTGGAACACAAACCCCATGCTGTGGTGATCGGGAATTCAGAACACTACCTTAAGGTTAAGTCTGCCCTGAGATCATTGCCCATTGATATCCATTCGGGTGCTGAAGCTATCCGGGAAATTGTGGATTTGTCTATAGTGGATAAGGTAATTACTGCCATGGTAGGAATTTCAGGTCTTGATCCCACTATCCGGGCCATTAAAAGCAAAAAAGAGGTATTATTGGCAAATAAGGAAACGCTTGCGGTAGCTGGACAGATAATCACGGAAATGGCAAGTGAAAATAATGTTCCGATTTTGCCCCTGGATTCAGAGCATTCTGCCATATTTCAATGCTTGATGGGCGAAATGCAAAATCCCATTGAAAAAATTTTTCTCACCGCCAGCGGAGGACCTTTCCGGGGTATGTCGGCAGATCAGCTGGCAAAAGTCTCCAAAAAAGAGGCCCTGGATCATCCCAATTGGAGCATGGGGGATAAAATAAGCATCGATTCGGCAACCATGATGAACAAAGGCCTTGAAATGCTGGAGGCCAAATGGCTATTTAAGCTGGCACCCGGTCAAATTGAGATCATTATACACCCGCAATCGGTTATTCATTCAATGGTTCAATTTGAAGATGGAAGTATTAAAGCTCAAATGGGAGTCCCTGATATGAAACAGCCCATTTTGTTTGCACTGGGATACCCAAAACGTATTCCCACTAATTGGAAAAGATTCTGCTTCTCCAATTACCCGGTACTTGAATTTGAACAAATCAGCATGGATCAGTTTCCCTGCCTCAGGATGGCAAATTTGGCCTTTTTGCAGGGCGGCAATATACCCTGTGTGATGAATGCAGCCAATGAAATTGCCGTATCTGCATTTCTCAGAGAAGAAATTACATTTTTACAAATTCATCAGGTGATTGAACACTGTTTGGCATCCACTACTTTTCAAGAAATAAATAATGTGGATGATATTATTGCCTATGACAGGGAGGCCAGAGTAAAAGCAGAATTTTTTGTCAAAACAATTCACCGTTAAAATCGTTAAACAATGTGTTAAGGTTTCAAACCTTGCACGCTGGTATTAAAAAACACTTTATTATTCTGACACATGGAAGTTCTGATTAAAACCGCACAGTTCCTGTTGAGTCTGTCTATTCTGATTGTCATTCATGAATGGGGACATTTTTTGTTTGCACGCTTGTTCGGTATCCGTGTAGAAAAGTTTTACCTCTTTTTTAATCCCTGGTTTTCGTTGTTTAAGATTCGGCGCGGTGAAACAGAATACGGAATGGGTTGGCTGCCCCTGGGTGGATATGTCAAGATTTCCGGTATGATTGATGAGTCGATGGATAAAGAACAAATGAAACAGGAGCCAAAGCCATACGAATTCAGGTCAAAGCCGGCATGGCAAAGATTGCTGGTAATGGTTGGGGGCGTACTGTTTAATGTTATCCTGGCTGCATTGATTTATGTATTCATGTTGTTTTTCATGGGAGATGAATACCTTCCGGTAAAAAATCTGACTTATGGCATTGAGGCAGGGACACTTGGTAAAGAAATCGGACTGCAAAACGGAGACCATATCGTTGCCATCAACGGCCAGGAACCAGAAGATTTGTTGTCGTTGCGGCGTAACTTTGCTCGTGGTGAGGTGGAGGTAATCACTGTCAGACGCAATGATCAAATCATTGATCTGGCCATACCCGACGATTTCTTCGGAAAACTGATCGCAGCCCGCGGAGAGAATTTTATCTCTGCTCGTTTTCCATTTATTGTTAGCGGTTTTGTTGACGGTTCGCCAGCAAAAGAAGCCGGTATTGAAGTTGGTGATCATGTAAAAGGCATTGGTGGCATTGAAACCTGGTCTTTCAATGAATTTCTGGCCACCATTGGAGATTTTGCAGGCATGGAAACAACGCTAACGATCGCAAGAAACGGGGAAACACTTGAGCTTCCGATATCTATTCCTGATGAAGGAAGAATTGGCGCTTATATAAAAGAACCGACACAAATATTCGATACCAGTAAAAGGGAATATTCTCTTTTGGCATCCGTTCCGGCAGGTTTTAGCAGGGCCTATACAACCACTCGTGATTATTTTCGCGACCTGGGCATGCTGTTCAGACCGGAAGTCAGTGCCCGCGACAACCTGGGGGGGTTCATTACCATTGGCGGAATTTTCGCCCCGCAATGGGATTGGGTGCATTTCTGGACCATCACGGCTTTCCTTTCTATCATACTGGCCGTCATGAATATCTTGCCCATTCCTGCCCTTGATGGCGGTCATGTGATGTTTCTGTTCTATGAAATGATCGTGGGGAAAAAACCGCCTGATAAATTCATGGAATATGCGCAAATGGTGGGAATGATCATTTTGCTTTCATTGATCCTGTTGATAAATCTCAATGACGTGCTCAGACTTTTCCGGTAGAAAAGCATACCAAAACTCCCTTAGCGGGCCAAAACCGGAAAAGCCGGGAACCACCAATGGAATGTTATCATTATGTCTGAAATCTTTCGTACTACAATTCTTGGTTCTTCTGCCGCAACGCCTACGTCATTGCGCCATACTACATCACAGCTGGTTCAGTATCATAACAAACGTTTTTTGTTTGATTGTGGAGAAGGCTCCCAGATGCAGCTGCGTCGGTACAAAATACCACTGATGAAAATCGATCATATTTTCATCAGCCACATGCATGGTGATCATTACCTGGGATTACCGGGTTTGCTTTTTACCTATCATTTACTCGGCAGGGAGAAAGATCTGCATGTTTTCGCACCTGAAGGGATGGAGGAAATAATTGAAGTTCAAAATCGTATTTCTCAACTGAAGCCTTCATTTTCTGTTTTTTATCATATCATTGATAAAGGAAAACAAAAGCTTTATGATGACGACCTCATCATGATAGAAACCATTGCCATGCAGCATCGCATACCGGCTTTTGGTTTCCTGATCAAAGAAAAGCAAAAGCAACGAAACCTGAAAAAAACAAGCATCGCGAAATATGGCATCCCCGTTGAGCGGATGCAGGACGTTAAAAAAGGGGCCGATTTTATTACTTCCGAAGGAAAGCTTATTCCCAATAAAATACTAACAAAGGAACCTCCCCTGCCCCGAAGCTATGCTTTTTGCTCCGATACACTATATACGGAGGACTTCCTGGACCAGATACGGGATGTGGACTTGCTCTATCATGAAGCAACTTTCATGCATGACAAGGCAGATATTGCCCGGCAGAAAACACACAGTACCACCATTGAAGCAGCAACTCTGGCGAAAAAAGCCAATGCAAAAAAGTTACTGATCGGTCATTATTCAGCAAGGTATAAGGAGCTTGAAGCATTCAGGCAGGAAGCCGCCACTGTGTTTGCAAATGCTACATTGGCTGAAGAGGGTGACGTGATAGATATTGGATAAACGGTTGATCAGAAAAACAAAGGAATCAAACAATTTGCCAAATCCATATCGTTGCCTTGTAAAATAAGGTGTTTCCCGGCCAGCTTCACGATTTCATCATATTGGTGATACCCACCCTGCATATCCCGGGCAAGGTCCTGCCAGTGCCCGGGCAGCTGAACTCCTGAAAACGCTGCCGATTCTATCCTGCCTTTTTTAACCTGCAAAGCGAGTTTAACCCTGCCAATATCCAATTCAGTTTCTCCGTGAAATTCATAATCCGGAGAATATCCGTAATTCCATTCCCATAAAGCATATTTCTCCTTTACAAGTTTATGCACTTGTTCTTTATCAGATTCTTTTAATACATAATCTTCAACCTTGCCGAAAAAAGACTCCAGGTAATTATCCAACATGACCATCAACTGATCAAATGAAGTTTTCACTGCAGTAAAGTCAGAGATATTGGCCACAGAGCTTCGTACCGATTGTATGCTTTTATCAATATAGCGATTGGGTTGCACGCTGATTGCCTCCTTTAATGTACCAAGCTCTGCATCTACCAGCAATGTTCCGTGATGAAGTACACGGTTTTTGAATACATGCTCTGCATTTCCTGATACTTTAAGCCCGTTGACACGGATATCATTTTTCCCTTCAAATCGCGCGGGGATGCCAAGATCATTTAAAAAACCGATTACCGGTTCTGTATGCTTACGGAAATCAATCATTTTTCCGGGCTCTCCTTTACGGATAAAGGTAAAGTTCAGGTTTCCAGGACCGTGGAATACGGTTCCTCCACCGGATATTCTGCGAACAACCTTGATGCTTCTTGACCGGACAAACGGGAGGTTGATTTCTGCCAGCGCATTCTGATGTTTACCAATGATAACCGAGGGTTCTGAATGCCATAGCATAAAACACTCCTCCGGCAGATTTTTCAGTAAATATTCTTCCAGTGCAATATTAAAGTATGGATTTGTCTGTCTGTTTATGATGCGCAGCATGGCCGGTTTGGTGTAAAGGATACGGGAATCAAAATTAGCAAAACAAAGTAATTTTGAAACAACATAGTAAAAGGTCTGGTTGTAAGGCTGGTGTTTCGAGGTGTTTTTTTTATACCTTTGTTGGGTTTTTTAAAAAAGCAGGTTTTTTAACTGATTGATATGAGTAATATTCCCAAGCAATATGCACCCTCCGGGGTTGAAAAGAAATGGTATGACAGCTGGATAGAAAATGGTTATTTTTCATCCTCTCCGGATGAACGACCACCTTACTCCATGGTTATCCCGCCTCCGAATGTTACCGGAGTGCTTCACATGGGGCACATGCTTAACAACACCATCCAGGATGTGCTTGTCAGGCGCGCCCGTATGCAGGGTTTTAATACACTTTGGCTGCCGGGAACCGATCATGCTTCTATTGCTACAGAAGCCAAGGTTGTTAACAAACTAAGAGAAGAAGGAATCGACAAAAAAAAGCTAAGCAGGGAAGATTTTCTTCATCATGCATGGGAATGGAAAGAGAAACACGGTGGGATTATCCTTGAGCAGTTAAAAAAGCTTGGTGCTTCCTGTGACTGGGACAAAACCCGTTTCACCATGGATGACATGCTGTCTGACTCTGTGATTCGTGTTTTCATAGATCTTTATGAAAAAGGGTTAATTTACAGGGGAGTTCGTATGGTAAACTGGGACCCTAAAGCTTTGACGGCACTATCTGACGAAGAAGTTATCCATAAAGAAGTTCAGTCCAAATTTTATTATTTAAGTTATCATATTCAGGGCAGTGAAGAAACGGTAACTATCGCTACAACCCGTCCCGAAACCATTTTGGGTGATACCGCTATTTGTATTCATCCTGAAGATGACCGTTTTCGCCACCTGATTGGCAAAAAAGCACTTGTCCCGCTCATAAACAGACCTATTCCCTTTATTCTGGATGAATATGTTGACCGGGAGTTTGGAACAGGTGCCCTTAAAGTTACACCTGCTCATGATATCAACGACTATAATCTAGGCATAAAACACAATTTGCCTTCCATTGATATTTTTAATGATGATGGTACACTAAATGAAAAAGCGGAGATACTCATCGGTGAAGACCGGTTTGTGGCCAGGGAAAAGATCAGCAGGGAGCTGGAAGCGAAAGGCCACTTGATTAAGGTGGAAGAGATCACCAATAGTATAGGCTATTCGGAACGTACTGATGAAGTAATTGAACCCAAACTGTCGTTGCAGTGGTTTCTGAAAATGGATGTTTTGGCTAAGCCTGCCCTTGATGTGGTGATGAACGACACCATCAGGTTTCATCCCCCAAAGTTTAAGAACACCTACAAGCACTGGATGGAAAATGTAAGGGATTGGTGCATCAGCCGGCAATTGTGGTGGGGACACCGTATTCCTGCTTATTATTTGCCTGACGGACAAATTGTTGTTGCTGAAAGCCCGGAAAATGCCTTGATAATGGCTAGGGAAAAGTATGATCCGGAGTTGAAGGATACTGATTTAAAGCAGGATGAAGATGTGCTGGACACCTGGTTCTCCTCCTGGTTGTGGCCCATATCTGTTTTTGACGGGATCAGCAAGCCTGACAATGAGGAAATCCGATATTACTATCCGACCAACGATCTTGTTACTGCACCGGAGATCTTGTTTTTCTGGGTAGCCAGAATGATCATGGCGGGAATTGAATTCCGTAATGAGATTCCTTTCAGGAATGTTTACCTGCATGGCATTGTCAGGGACAAAATGGGGCGTAAAATGTCAAAATCACTTGGTAACTCTCCCGATCCTATATTGCTGATGGACCGCTATGGTGCTGATGGTGTGCGTGTTGGCATGCTCCTTTGTTCACCCGCCGGCAATGATTTGCTTTTTGACGAATCACTATGTGAACAAGGCAGAAATTTTTGCAACAAGATATGGAATGCCTTCAGACTTATCCAGGGCTGGGAGGTTGATGAAAAGTTATCCCCGTCGCAAGAATCAAATACAGCGACTGAATGGTTTGAAGCCAACCTTAACCGGAACCTGGAGATCATCGAAGATCACTATACAAAATACCGAATTGCAGATGCCTTAATGACGGTTTACAAGCTTATCTGGGATGACTTTTGCTCGTGGTACCTGGAGATGGTAAAACCGGCTTACCAGCAAGCCATTGATGCACCAACTTACAGGAAGACGATTGAGTTTTTTAACAAACTGCTGCGTGTCCTCCATCCTTTTATGCCTTTTATCACAGAAGAGATATACCAGGAGATAAAAAATGATCATGATTGGGAGAGTATTACTATTGCGGAGATGCCCGGTTATGAGAAACATGACAAAGCCATTATAGATCAGTTTGATTTTGCAAAACTGGTAATTGTGGCGCTCCGAAATCTGCGCCAGGAGAAAAATATCCCGCAAAAGGAAAAAATGGATCTCTTTATTAAGAAAAACCATCAGCAATCACCGGATATTACTTTTGACGGCATCGTGAAAAAGCTTTGCAATATTGGCCATCTCGACTATGTTACTGAAAAACCCTCAGGGGTGCATTCAGTGATTGTGAAATCCACAGAGTTGCTGATACCCCTTGATGCAAACGTTAACATACAGGAGGAAGAAGAACGCCTTAAGGCAGAACTGAAATACCAGCAAGGCTTCCTTGCCGGCATTGAAAAAAAGCTTTCCAACGAAAAGTTTGTTAACAATGCCCCGGAAAATGTTGTGGCACTTGAGCAAAAGAAAAGACAGGATGCCCTGGCGAAAATCAGTGTGATACAGGAGCAGCTTAGAAACCTGCAAAAGTGAGGATTAAGTACTCCTGCATATCCTTTTTTCGGCGTATGTCATTTGATCATCCGCAGCGTGTGCTGCGATAAACTTGTTTGCGCCGACAGAACATATACGCCTTGCTCCAGGCGATGATAAATGACCGACAATTCAAATATATGTTCTCCGGCTGTTAATTTTCCATCATGAATAACTGCTCTTAGCCTTCCCTGCATGTCAAACAATACGAGTCTGACCGATTGGGCTTCTTCCATATTCAGAACAACTGACGTATTATGTCTGATCGGGTTGGGAAACACCTCCAAAGAAACCGAGCGTGCATGAATATCATGGACAGACGTTGGATCAAAGCCATTTCCTGTCAGATAAAAAGAGTATTCAGGATTATTACCGGCATTACTTTGAAAAACAGCTATTCCGGACTTAATGCCGCTTAAAAGGGGGCTAAAGGTTACAATAAAAACCTGGCTTTGACCGGGTTCAAGTGTGAGCGGAAAGTCGATGCCGTTTATGGTAAACGGGAGCGTATCATCCAATTCCACTGATTCAATGGTTAATGATAAATTGCCATCATTTGTAACAGTTAATTCCTTGGCCAGAGATTCATTGACGTGAACATTCCCAAAATCCATGGTATCTGCTGACAGCTTGATAATGGCAGCTTCGTGTACGCCGGATCCGGAAACGGGTATGTCTATGATTGGATTTTCAGGATCATTGCTTTCGATGAAGATATCGGCAGTATATTCCTGTTCAGCTTCCGGTTGAAAGTAGAAGGTAACCGATTCCTCATTGCCCGGCGGGATGAGCATCTTGCTGCGAAATACCGGATCATCCATAAAAAACACATCATCTCCTTCCAATGAAATGGTATTAATGGTAAGATCAGCATCACCTGTATTTAGAATACGAAGGTTTTTGCTGTGCACCTGGCCAATGACGCCTTCTCCGAAATGCATCTCTCCGGGAATAACGGCAATTTCGGAAACTGTTTCATGTTCGGTAAACACAGCAAGCACATCTGTATCCTCTGTCAGTGTGTAAACAAGATTTTCCTCAGGATAATACGCACCATTTACGATCCATTCTTCGAAAGTCCAACCTTCGGCCGGTATGGCGACAAGAAACAGATTGGCACCATGGTTAAAAAGTTGTTCTCCTTCAAAAGGGTGAACCTCACCCTCCCCATCCAGACTGATGGAGACTGCCAGTACTTCTCCGGAAACATCCTCTCCCAGGGCCACGTTCAGCCGGGTTCTTTCATAGTTGACTGCCTGTACCCCATTGATTGAAACGGGATCGAATCCTTCGGCCGAAAAAAGCATATTGTAACTGCCCGTGAGCAGAGGACGATTATAATTGCCATGGGGAAGGGAAGTAAATACTTCCGAATTGTCAGAGTCATAGCCGGGAATGGAAATTTCAGCAAGGAGGGGTTGGCCTGTTTCGTTGTCATAGACAATGCCGTGCACGCCGTATATTGATTGACGTATATAATTAAGCAATGAACGGTAGTTGTATTCCCAGTGGGCGGGCAGCAAATGCGGTGCAAGTAATTTTTGGTTGCTCAGTTCGAGGGTGAACTCCCTGCAGCTTCTGTAGTAGTTGAAGTAGTCCTGCCTGCTGCCATATATCACATACCAGTCGCCACCGTGCGTGACACCGTCGCCCATACCGGTCATGTATCCCGGAGGACTGTGTGCATGAACCGTATCTACGTATTCATACATGACAAATTCCCACCAGTCGTGATCAGCGTGGGTGTTTACGGACGAGATCCAGCTGTCGAAAGGAAAGTTTACCAGTTCTATGCCACCATGCATGTTGGCCGACATAATGAAATTGATGGTATCGGTAAAACTGATCATGGCGGTTGTTTCCGGTTGCTGTGGTTGCCAGGGATTATTGACCGGATTGGGATAGTTGCGGTTGAGGTCAATACCATTTGCATTGCCGCGGGTAGCTCCCGAAACGGTTGAGTTGTTATTGGTGTATGTTCCATCAGGATTCTCATTGGGACAAATCCAGATGTCCACATTATCCATCAGGGATGTAATGGCCTCGTCTTCACCATAGTTAGTAAGGAGATAATGAATCAGCCGGAGAGACAATATAAATCCGGCCGTTTCATCACCGTGCATGGTGGACGTGTACATAAATTGCGGTACCGCTCTCTTTTTGTCTATATCCGGGGATATTCTGGCAAACAGCAGATCACGCCCCATCACTGTTTCACCAATGTTGATTATTTCAACCATATCAGGATAATCCTGCTCAAAGCTGTACATTAGCGCAACATAGGCTTCATACGTTGGATAGAAATCCCAGCTTTCTGTAAGGTCTCTGTTTTTTAATTCATCCCAGGTTTTCATGTTTACATCAAATTCCACCATGCCGGGACGTTGAAGCATTGTGTATGGTATTGTATATGTAAGAAAAAGATCAAATTCACGGCTGTTGGCATAGGCGTAAACCGAATCAGGTCTTATTTTGTCTATGGATACAATATGAAACAGTTCCTGCAGTATTTCGGGTTCAGGTACCGGAAATGAATAATACACTTCAGTGTTTTCATTGAAGTAATTATGTGCAGGTAGTGAAGTGTATTCGGATTGGGTTATCGCCAATAAAGGCAGGATAATAAATACAATGGTGAAAAAATGTTTGACGGGATTTTTTTTTAGGTTGATTTTGGAAAAAAGCATAATGACTGATTTGGATTCGGAATTATATTATTTAAATTCATCAAGCAAGTTTGCAATGTGGTTGCTTAGCGCCTTGTTGATTTTTACCAGGGGGAGCCTCAGTTCGTTTTTGCACAATCCTTTCATGGCCAGGACTGCTTTTATTCCTGAAGGGCTGCCATCGGCATAAATGGCCTGAATAATATCCAGGAGCTTCAGATGAATGGTTCTTGCGTCCTTAAATTTGTTTGACATGCATAATTTGACCATATTAGAAAACTCGGCCGGGAAGGCATTGGCCACTACAGAAATCACACCATCACCGCCAATGGCCATAAAGGGCATTGTAAGTTCGTCATTTCCGGATATGACCAGAAAGTTTTCAGGTTTGTTTTTTATGATGCGCGCGCATTGTTCCAGGTCTTTTGATGCTTCCTTGATGGCGATAATATTTGGAATCTCGTGCGCGATTCGCAGGGTTGTGTCAGCATCCATATTGGAGCTCGTCCTTCCGGGTACATTATACATAATTACCGGAACGGGACAAGCATTTCCGATTTCCTTGTAATGATAAAACAGCCCTTTGGGTTGAGGTTTATTGTAGTAAGGACTCACTGACAATACGGCATCAATACCGTCAAATGATATTTCCTGCATGGTATTGGTTAATTCCCTTGTATTATTTCCGCCGATGCCAACCACAATGGGAACTCTATTGTTAACTATATCAATGGCAAAATGGATTAAGGCATTTCTTTCGTCACCACTGAGGGTGACGGCTTCACCGGTTGTACCCAGAAATACGATATAGTCGATACCATTGCTGATCTGGTATTCTATGATCGCTTCAAATGATTTGAAATCGATATTGCCTTCTTTATGAAAAGGTGTAACGATTGCAGTGCCTGTTCCTTTAAACTGATTGATCATAGCCGGGTGTTTTAAGGATTTTTAAATAGTGAAAAATATGTTCTGAGGTTTTTGCCGGTGAGCAAGATTCATCAACATCTATAATGAGGTCATAAATTTTAAAAAAATCAGGATGTTGCCTGCCGACTTTATATTTGGCCCTGGAAATTGCAGCCAGGTATTTCATGGGATAGCTCCGGGCGTTGGTGAGGTCAATAAGAATATCATATTTTTTAGCCGCGAAACCCTTCAGGAATATGGATCTTGGTTTGATTATCCATGAAAAGTCCTTTCTTTGACAAAGTTGGGTGGCCGGGGGGACCTGGAGATCTGCAGACAACTCGTTACCATTAAAGTAGCCAATTGCTTCTACTGATTTTCCTTCGCTTTGGAGTTGTTTATATATATCCCTGAAAAAAAAACCCTGATCTTTCGGCGAAATATCATATATGAAGGCAAAAGACACAGCATGATGATAATTCATCACGCTCTTTTCCCTGAGGGTTTTTTTTTGCGCCCTGTTGATCATGAACAACCTGAAGCGATACAATATTTTTTGAAATATATTCACAGAAAACCTCCTGGTCAGCCTTATTAATTTATTTTGCTTTTCCACGCATAAATGATTTCACCTATATAGAAACGGTGATAATCTTTGTTTGAATAGATCTTTTCAAGATCAAAAAGCTGGAAAAAAGCCGGGTCGATATCGTCAAAGTAAATTTTCCGGCACTCCAGTGTCAGTTTTGCCTCTTTAAAAGTGATCGTTTGATTGGGTGTTTCAATGGCGCTCAGTCCTGCAATCTGCATTTTGTTGAGATCACGGCCTGAAGTGGTACCACACAGATTCAATATTTCACGGTGTTCTTCCCTGAAAAAGCTGACGGAAAAATAGGGATGCTTTTCCAGGAACTGGTAGGTATACCTTTGTGGTCTGACAAAAGTGATAATGACCGGTTTGCGCCATAGAACTCCCGCAGTTCCCCAGCTGGCAGTCATCATATTATAGGCTTCGGAATTACCTGCAGTGATCAGCATCCAATCTTTTCCAATCAAACTAAAAACATTGTCACTGATATCTTCAACTTTGATTTTTTCAAAAAACTCTTCCATTTTTCAATGTATTAGAGGTGATTAAAAACCGCCGCAATTTACTAAAAAAAGCCCAAACCATTGTCGTGGACAATGAATCAATTAATGATGTTCTTTGTCAACAAATGTTTATTTTTGTATATGATGGCAGATTCTTACTTCTTTTTAAGGTTTTGCCATGGGTTGATGTACTATTCTGCAACCGTATTTGCGTTAAAAAATCTGTTATGATCATTACTTTGCTTGGAACCGGAACATCACAGGGCGTGCCCGTTGTAGGCTGCCGGTGCCGTGTTTGCAAAAGCATGGATCCCTATGACAAGCGTTTAAGAGCGGCAGCCCTTGTGCGGAGCAAACATACAAATATCGTGATCGATGCCGGTCCTGATTTCCGGCAGCAAATGCTTAGGGCAAACGTGCAGAAACTGGATGGAGTGCTTATTACGCATAATCATAAAGACCACACCGCCGGTATTGACGATGTCAGGGCCTTTAACTGGATCCAAAAAAAGCCCATGGATATATACGGGGACAGACGCGTGCTGGATTCCATCAAACAGGATTATTCTTATGCATTTGAGAAAGAAAAGTATCCGGGTGTTCCCGATATCCGCCTTCACACAATCAATGCTCAACTGTTTAATATAGAAGAAATCAAGATCATACCCATAAAAGCAATGCATCACCAAATGCCTGTTTTGGGTTTTCGTATGGGTGATTTTTCTTACCTTACAGATGCCAACTTCATTGAAAAAGCTGAACTAAACAAAATGAAAGGATCCAGATTGGTTGTGCTCAATGCACTTCGCAGGGAGAAGCATATTTCACATTTTTCACTTGATGAAGCCGTTGATATATTGCAATTTCTCCGGCCGGAAAAAGGATTGATCACTCACATCAGTCACCAGATGGGCCTCAGATCAGAGATCAATGGTTTGCTTCCTGCCGGTATTTCGCTGGCATATGATGGTGTTACCATAAAACTCTAACAGTAGACAGCACCGATTAGGATCTGTTAACTGCTGCCATTCATGTTTCAGGCTGGATGATGCATATAATCCCTGCCGCACTGCCGCTGACGAATTTGATGCATCATGTAAGCTTGTGCATGTAAATCCATGCTTTTGCATTATTTGTCACCAAAAGCGTAACCGATGCCCCACTCTACATAATCGGCGCGGCCGGCATGTGCCTTTAACGCAAGATGCCCTGTAAGGCCTGATTTGGTAATGTATCTCAGTCCAATACGTGAGTATTGATTTCCCTGGGGTTCATACCCATAATAGACATACATACCACGGTTCAGAATAACCACCATCCTGTTAAAGATAATGTCACAAGAAACAAAACCACCAACACGGGTATAGTCCATCGGGCTTGTTTCTTCATTTAAGAGCCGCATTTGTTCTTTGGCATGATCATCATAAAAAATATCGATTCCAACACCCCACCTGGTTCTCAATTTTTTTCTGATGGTATGATTTAATGTCAACGTCCTGGCAATATAAGTCGGATCATCCATTTCTCGCTGCATCAAACCAACAGAAAAAACAGCAAAAAAAGTTTGTTCGGAAATTGTTTTTCCGTCAGTAAACGGATCATTGGCCCAGAACTCTCCCGGGTCACCCTTGCCAAACCTGTAACGGATGCCCATATTCACATCAAAAATGTTTATCCCCCTGTTTGGTTTTTGGTAGGCACCATTGGAAAAGTGGGTAAAAGCAAGGCCAGGTGTAATCCTGAGCTGCTCCCCGATAGGTATCGACCATGCGTAATTCAGGTTAAAATGCACATTCCATGGTGTTCCTATAAACCGGTTTTCGGGATTATTCTCAGGGTGATAATAGGTGTTGAAATTGGCCAGGCCCAGTGAGACCCGCAGTTGCCATCTGATCAGGCGCTCTTTCGGCGCATAGAATTCCATAAACGCAAACCCTGAACGCACTTCTCCAAGCACATCGGGGTTTCCAAGATGATTGTAATAAAAACCAATACCGTATGATGGAAAGTTGTACAAACGATGCCATAGCTGTGAGCCCGAAGTTCTCCACCCAAGATGCATTTCAAGTGCTTTTGCGGGATTACCTGCATGTTCCTTCAGGTCGGGCCTGTGAGGCCATATATATTGATAATGATACTGAACCGTGAAAAACCGGTATTGATGGTTTGCCTCATTCCATGCAAATAATGATACACAACTTATACATTTTAACAGTAAAAAAAAACATAATTTTATCATCTGTTACATCATTACCTGGTGTTCAAATATATATCACCTATACTCTTTGCTTTGCATAACTTATCCGGGGTTATCTTATTTTATTCTATAGTTATCGATCCCGGTTTTCATATAGCAATCTTTTTCAACAAAGCCTGTGCCGTAGTGGTTTATTTTACCCCGGATTCTTATTAATCTTAACGCGCTTCAGTACAAGATGATTCAGCGCATTGTTCTGCATGTTTTCCACATAATTGTGCACAAAGCGCATGGATTGATCATAATACAAAAATACTTTTGGTGCTTTATCGATAATCAGGCTATCCATTTTGTGGTACAACGCAAAACGAATACTGTCATTTGTCTGTTTACGGGCTTTTTCATAAAAGTGGTCAAAGGTTTCATCCTCAAAATGTGTATAATTTGGCCCTGCTGGTGACTTATTCGGGCTGTAGAACAATGCCAGGTAGTTTTCTGCATCAGGGTAGTCTGCTATCCAGGAGCCTCTGAAGAATGGAGCCTCTGCATTGGCCATCATTTCCCTGAGGGTTGCCGGAGGCATCACGTCGATTTCGATGGTGATGCCAATACGCCCGAGTTCAAACTGGATATATTGGGCAATATCCTGGTATGCCTGGTTGGTTGAAAGTCTGATGGCCGGCAGCCCAATGCCACCGGGGTAACCGGCTTCTGCCAGCAATTGTCGTGCCTTATCGGGATTGTATGTATATCCCCCTTCATTCTTGGTAAATCCGGGCATACCTACGGGTACAAAACCACCATAAGCAGGTGTACCTATATTGTTGCGCAGAAAGGTGATCATTTTTTGCCGGTCAAAACCATAATTGATTGCCTGTCTCACCCTTTGGTCCCTTAATGGCCAGTCAGGCGCCACACGATCATCGGATAGAAGCATACCCAGATACTCGGAGTTGAGAAAGGGCATTGTGATCATCCTTAATTTTTCGCGATATCCGGGCTGTAATTCACCGGCCGGGGTGAGAAGTTCATCCTGGTAGCTGGGATCAACGCGTGTAAGCAGCTCCAGGTTTCCTTTCACGAATTCCAGAAAAGCGGTCTGCCTGTCTTTGATGAAAGTGATGGAAACAGCATCCAGGTAAGGCAATCGTTGGTCGCCGTCAAATTCAAAGTAATGGTCATTCTTTCTGAAAACAAGCTTCACCCCTTCTTTCCAGTAAGCAAAACGGAACGGTCCTGTCCCGACGGGGTTTCTGCGAAAGTCTCTGCCATACATGGTGATGGCTTCATGGGGAACCACTGCACAGTACTGCATGCTAAGCAGCCCAAGCATTGGTGGAAAAGGTTCAACCAGGCGAATGATCAGGGTTGTGTCGTTTTGAGCAGATATATGAAGTTCATTATTTCCGGTGCGGGCAACCTGATTCATGACCCATGCACCCGGAGAATTAATGGATCTGTCTGTCAGACGCGAAAAACTGAAAACAAAATCGCGGGCTACTACCCTTCTGCCCTTGCCTTCAGGAAAACAGGCATTATCATGAAAATATACATCATCGCGTAAATAAAAAGCATATTCCCGGCCATCATCCGATACAGACCATGAATGAGCGATGGCAGGCCGGATTTCGAGCGCTGTATCCAGTTCAACAAGACCGTTAAACAATTGGGTAACAGCCCAAATGTTTGCCTGGTTCCGGGCAAATACCGGGTCAAGGGAGGTGATGTTCTGGTCTTCATTGTAGCGCAGTACGGTAAGGCCTTCCACATCTTCTGCAGCCCGCTCGCAGGCCATAAATACGGCAAATGATAGCGCAGCCAGTATCCACAATGGCTTAATGCTTTTATGGTATTTTTTTGAAGACCAAGGCATAATTATGTTCACTCTTTCATCATATTTGGAATACAATTTTCATAGATGTTTATCAGCTCTTCCATATTTCCAAAGTGTTCGGCGTCAATGAACACATCATTTCCCTTCACTTCACCGATAAATGTGAAAGAAACATCAGAGCCGGCCATGACTTCTGCCAGCAATCCTTCATTATCAGGATCCACTGATACTACCACACGACTTTGGGATTCTCCGAATAGAAATGCATCTTTGCGAATTTCATGATCAGTGTAAATTGAAAATCCCAAACGGTTAATCTTTGCTGATTCAAACAACGCGACAAATAACCCTCCGTCGGCAACATCATGGGCGGACTCCACAACCCCGGTTTTGATGAGTTCTTTTATTATTTCCTGTAATCTGTATTCTTCGTCAATATCAAAAGCGGGGGGAGGTGAAAGCTTCACACCGTGGTAGTTATACAGATATTCGGAACAATTGATGTCATTTTTGGAGTCACCCAGCAGGTAAATCAAATCACCCTCCCTGCGAAAAGCGATTCCGGTAAGATGCTTTTTGTCAAAAAGCATGCCCAGCATGCCAATAACCGGTGTAGGGAAAACAGGTTCGGTTTTGCTTCCTGAGGAGGCCTGGTTGTAAAAACTAACGTTACCACCGGTTACCGGCGTATTGAATTTATTACAGGCCTTCGTCATCCCTTTGATTGCACCCACGAATTGCCAATATACTTCAGGATTGTAGGGATTTCCGAAATTGAGGCAGTTGGTTATTGCCAGGGGCTCACCTCCGCTGCAAACGATATTTCTGGCACTTTCGGATACGGCAATTGCTGCACCGATTTCAGGATCAGCATGCACATAACGGGGATTGCAGTCAACGCTGATTGCAAGGGCTTTGCGGGTTCCCTTGAGATTTACCACTCCAGCATCTGCCGGCCTGTTGGTGGTCATATTTTTGGTACCCACCATGGTATCATATTGATCAATCACCCATTTTTTTGAGGCGATATTGTGGCAACCCAAAAGGAATCGGGCTACATGGGGCAGGTTTTCGGGTATGGGAATCTTTGCCTGATCAAACAAGTCTTTTTCTTTGAAATATTTGGGTTCAGTATATGGCCGGTCATATACCGGTGCACCTCCACCCAGCACCAGTGAATCAGCGGGCACCTCAGCAACCAATTGTCCTTCATAATAATACCTTAACAAATCCCCCTCAATCACTTCCCCGATCTGAACACAATTCAAGTCCCATTTGTCGAAAACATCTTTCACCTCTTTTTCCCTCCCTTTTTCCACAACCAGCAACATACGTTCCTGTGATTCACTCAATAAAATTTCAAAAGGAAGCATATTATCCTGCCGGGTTGGAACCTTATCCAGGTGGATGATCATTCCATGTTTTCCTTTGGCCGACATTTCCGATGTGGAGCAGGTGATGCCGGCGGCCCCCATATCCTGCATACCGATCACAGCACCGGTTTTGATGACTTCCAGGCTGGCTTCAAGCAATAGCTTTTCCGCGAAAGGGTCGCCTACCTGCACGGCGGGTATTTTTTCGGACGACTGTTCGGTTATGTCTTCCGAGGCAAATGTGGCACCATGAATGCCGTCTTTTCCTGTGGAGGAACCGACAATAAATACCGGATTTCCCTTTCCATAGGATATCGCCGAAATGGTATTCCCTTTTTTGACGATACCCACCGACATGGCATTTACGAGCGGGTTGGTAGTATAGCAATCATCAAAAAACACTTCACCTGCAACAACGGGAACTCCAAAAGCATTGCCATAGTCCCCGATGCCCTTAACCACGCCTTTCATTAACCATTTGGTGCGTTCCAACGAAGGATTACCAAAGCGCAATGAGTTAAGCTGGGCGATGGGTCTGGCTCCCATGGTGAATATATCCCGATTGATGCCGCCAACCCCTGTTGCTGCTCCCTGATAAGGCTCCAGCGCCGAAGGATGATTGTGCGACTCGATCTTGAAAGCACATGCAAGGTTGTCTCCCAGATCAACAAGTCCGGCATTCTCTTCACCTGCCTCGGCAAGCAGATGCTCCCCTTTTCGGGGAAGCGTTTTTAACCATTTGATACTGTTTTTGTAGGAACAATGTTCAGACCACATCACTGAATAGATGCTGAGCTCGGTAAAGTTCGGCTCACGGCCTAGAAAATCTATGATTTTCTCATATTCTTCAGGCAACAGCCCCAACTGTTCGGCTGCTTCAGACCCTGCTGTCTCTGGCTTTTTTGATTCCTTCATTGGTTATTATTTAACGAAAATGCTAAAACAAAAATAAGCAACTAATATCATCTCCGGAAACTTTTTATAAAAACCCTGCCAGCGGTTACCCATTCATGGTTATTTTTTGTGTTAATTTGCATAATGTTCACCAATACCTGTAAATGATGTCCAAAACGATACTTATTACCGGTGCGAGCAGTGGAATTGGTGCCGCATGCGCCGAAAAATTCGCCGCAGCCGGTCATCAGCTTATTTTGTGCAGCCGTAGAAAAGACAGGCTGGATACATTTTCAAAACGCATCGAAAAAGAGCATAAAATTGCGGTACTGCCTGTGGAAATGGATGTTCGCGACAAAGATTCCGTGTTGAAAAAAATGAAGAAGCTGCCTTTTCACTGGAAAACCATTGATGTACTTATCAACAATGCCGGATTAGCCCTGGGGTTATCGGGAATAGACGAAGGGAGTACCGATGACTGGGAGCAAATGATCGACACAAACCTCAAAGGATTGCTGTATGTCAGCAATGCTGTGATCCCGCTGATGAAAAAGCAGGGTTACGGGCACATCATCAACATAGGATCCATAGCAGGGGTAGAAACCTATCCCAGGGGTAATGTTTATTGTGCCACAAAACATGCCGTTACATCGCTTACAAAAGGTATGCGGATGGACCTGCTGCCTTTTGGTATCAAAGTTAGTCTGGTAAGCCCGGGTGCTACTGAAACGGAGTTTTCGGTGGTACGGTTTCACGGCGATACCGCAAAAGCTAAAAACGTGTACAAGGGATACCGGCCGCTCACCGGAGAGGATGTGGCAGAAGTTATTTTCTTTGTTGCCGGTTTACCGGATCACGTAAACGTGAACGACCTTTTGCTCATGCCAACCGCACAAGCGTCGGCCACACTATTCAATAAGACGACCGATTAGCCAAAAGAACCGGGCACTGCCGGGTCTTCATCCTGATTGAGGTCTCCCCGGAATTGACTACGGGCGGGCTAAAGGCAGTACCATTTGTTCCATCACTTCCAGGAATTTTTCTTTTTCCTCGTGATGAGGCCGGTGCGCCGATTCATCAAACCAGATGATCCATTTGCCCATCGGGACTTCCAGATGATAAAAGTATTCTTCGGCCAGTACGGAGGACACAACGAAATCATAACGACCGAGCAGAAAAAAAACAGGCACATCTATTTTGGGGGCCTTTTCCATCAAATTGAGTTTTTTAAGGTCTTCCCACAGTTCTTCGGCCGAGAAATATGGCATCAGTACCATGTTAACTTTGTCCAGAACACCATATTCAGGAGCAGACAATGTGTTCAGAATGTATGCAAAGTCAATGTATTTACCCCTTTCATCCTGTTGTTTAACAACGCCACCAAAACGGTACACCCATCTTCTCACCAAAAGCGCGTCTCTGAGCGTGTACCTTTCAGGGATAGTGTCTACTCGTTCCATATCACGCAAAGCGCGCCGGTTTCCTTCGGTAAAGGCTCTGTCCATCACAAAGGTATAGGATAGTCTTTCATTCAGAAACGGGTTCACACTTTGACCGGTAGATACGTATGCATGCAAATATTCCGGATATTGGGCAGCGAATAAAGCACCCACAGTGCTTCCCCATGAATGCCCCCAAATAAAAACCTTTTCGCTGCCAAGCAACCGGTTGACATATTCTATCACTTCCCTGGTATCCTCCACAAAATCTTCTACTGTCAATGACTTTAGCGGCAATCGCCAGCTGAAAGAGCCACCTGTCCCCCGTTGTTCCCAGTAAACCATGGTAAAGTGCTCTTCAAGTTGTCGCATCACACTACTTGCCTGATCTACAGGAAATAAAGGAAACCCGGGACCTCCATGGAGAAACAACATCACGGGATTGTTTTTATCGTGCCCCCGAACCATAATAGCCTGATTTATACCTCCAATTTCAATGCGGTTGTAATAATATACACCGCGATCACTTATGTATGCAGATCGATAAGCAGTACATGAAACCAGAAACAGCAGAGCCAGAAAGACCACATAGGCAGGCTTTCTGCACATAACATACCTAAAAGGTTGTCCAAACATACCAATATGTTGCTCGCTGAAATACATTTCTCTTCCAAATAACGAAATCCGGTCTGTAATCTTATGAAAACAAATAGAATTGAATGAAAATATATTGTAATATGGCTTTTAAATTCACGTTATTGAAAAAATGATTTGTATGATTCAGGTATGTTTGCCATAATTGGTAAAACTTCTCACAGGTGGATTTCCAGCCATGAATAAAAACAAGCATCGACAATGATTTTGTATATTTGCACATAATGCAGGCTTAAAGCTGTCTCTTTGATGAAAAAATTGCATTTGCTTGTTCTTAAGTCTTATATTGGGCCATTTGTAGTTACTTTCTTTTTGGCCTTGTTTATCCTATTGATGCAGTTTATATGGAAATATATAGATGATTTGGTAGGAAAAGGGCTTGAATGGTATATCATTGCGGAGTTGTTTTTTTATCTTTCAGCTACGTTTGTACCGCTGGCTCTTCCATTGGCGGTGCTTTTGTCGTCAATAATGACCATGGGGAAAATGGGCGAGCATTACGAGCTGGTGGCATTTAAGTCGGCGGGGATATCGCTGCGCCGTATCATGTGGCCAATGGTTGTGATATCTTTTGTATTGGTTGTTGGGGCGTTTTTCTTTTCCAACAATGTTCTGCCCGGTGCAAACCTGAAAAGTTTATCCTTGTTATACGACGTTCGTCAGCAGCGGCCGGCTTTCAATATCACAGAAGGTATATACTATCATGGCATTGATAATTTTGTGATTCGTGTAGATGAGAAGGAAGATGGCAATACCCTGCATGGAATTAAAATCTATGATCATTCCGAGAGAGGGGGAAACATCAATCTTACCCTTGCGGAGTGGGGTACGATGGCAGTTACCAACGACAAAAGGTATCTGATACTATCATTGTATAGCGGGACAAATTATCAGGAAGCAGGTGATCCTGGCCTGCTCAATCCTGACCGGCCTTTTCAGCGAACTCATTTTCAAAAGCAAATACGCAGGTTTGACCTTAGCATGTTCGACCTTGAACGTACCGATGAAGAGCTTTTCAAGAGCAATTTCAGAATGCTGAATATCAGTCAGCTGGTTTATTATGAAGACTCTTTATCCACTGAGCTCGGACGGAGGAAAGATTCTTACAGGCGCAACTACAGGCGCAGGATCAACTTTCCGGCAACCATTGATATGGCTGAGTTCTCCAGGCTGGACACCAATGTCATCCGCCGCATCGATATGGATTATATCCGGTCTGTTCCTGTTAGGGAACAAAATGTGATCAAAAATGCCACGGAAATGGTTCGTTCAAGCCGTGAACTCAGTATCAATTCCCACAATGAATTCAGGGACAGGAAGCGTACGTTGGCCAGGTATCAGATCGAGTTTCACAGGAAGTTCACCCTGTCTTTTGCCTGCGTCGTGTTGTTTCTCATTGGGGCACCGCTGGGAGCCATTATTCGCAAAGGCGGGTTTGGCCTTCCCCTGGTCATCTCTGTTCTGCTGTTCGTGGTATTTCATGTGATTTCCATCATGGGGGAAAAGTTTGTGAGAGAAGGTGTGCTGGAGGCCCATCAGGGAATGTGGGTTTCATCACTGGTATTGTTACCGGTAGGCATACTGCTTACGATCAAAGCCACAACTGATTCATCATTGCTTGACACCGAAAGCTATTTGCAGCAGTTTCAAAGAATATTTTATTTCGTCTTCAGGAATAAAAACAAGAATAAAACCACATTGTGAAAAAAATGCGTATCCTCCAACTTTGCCATAAGCCGCCATTTCCGCCATCCGATGGTGGTTCAATAGCCATGAATCAAATCACACAAGGCTTGCTCGACAAGGGCTACAGGGTGAAAGTATTTGCGTTGGTCCCATCAGGAATGGAACACATGCTCGAAAAAATACCTGAATCATATATTGAGTCCACAGAGTTTGAATCTCATCCCATCCATACAGTAATCAAACCCCTGCCTGCCTTGTTGAATCTGATTACCGGAAAATCCTACAACATTGCAAGGTTTTATAATAAAAAGGTTGAGAATCGTTTACGTGAGATCCTGCAAAATGAAGAATATGATATCATTCAAATGGAAGGATTGTATCTTACACCCTATTTGCCTGTTATCAGGGATCATACGGGCACACCCATTCTCTTTCGGTCACACAATATTGAGCATTTCATTTGGGAAAGGCTGGCGAAGTCAACCTCCAATCCCCTGAAAAAAATGTATTTGAAAATTTTGGCTGCCCGTTTACGGAAGTATGAAATGAAAACGGTGCACCAGGTTGATGGCCTGGTGGCTATCTCACCTGTTGATTTGCGGTTTTTTCAGAGAAACGGTTTTTCGCAGCCGGCTGTTACAATACCTGTAGGGATGGATGAAATCATTGAGGATGAAGGGGAGACAGAGGTTTTGGAAAATTCTGTTTTTCATTTAGGAAGAATGGATTGGCGTCCAAACCTTGACGGAATGAAATGGTTTTTTGATTATGTCTGGCCCATTGTTGTATCAAAAAACCCGGCGTTGACATTTGTTCTCGCGGGCATCAATATACCCCAGCATTTTTATCAATACCAGGGCCATAATGTTGTGATAGCCGGAGAAGTGCCCGATGCACGGGCTTTTCTCCAAAGGCATCACCTGATGGTAGTACCCCTTCAATCGGGTGGTGGTATGCGCGTCAAGATAATTGAAGGGATGGCCACCGGAAAACCTATCGTCTCAACAAGTATAGGTGCCGAAGGCATTGACTGCACCCACAAAGAAAACATTTTACTGGCCGATACACCCGATGAAATGGCAAATGCCATCCTGCATTGCTTCGACAATCCGGACCTGATGTTGCAACTTGGTCAAAACGCCCGGATGTTTGCAATAGCATATCACTCCATGCCTGCAATTATTAATAAACTAACGGATTTCTACCAGACTTTTTACGCTTCAGAATAATTATAATTCATACCTTTGCCGGACATGGGTGCTTGGTTAATCATTTGCAAGCCCCCTTTGTCAGATAGTAAATTCAAAGGACTTGAGAAAGAAGATTTTTGTTTTACTTTCCAGGGTTCCCTACCCTTTGGAGAAAGGCGATAAATTAAGGGCATTTCATCAAATTCGCGAACTGTCGAAACGACACGATCTGATAATATGTGCACTTAGTGATATATCTCCCGATCCACAAGCTTATAAGGTACTTGAAGCATTCTCAGCATCTGTTAATTTCTTTGAGTTATCTAAAATTGGTATATACTGGCGGTTGTTCCGAAACATATTCTCTGGCAAACCCTTTCAGGTAGCCTATTTTTTTGACAGGCGCATCAAAAAAAAGATCCACAAATTAATCAGCTTACACCAACCTCACCATATATACTGCCAGCTTATTCGTACTGCAGAGTATGTGAAAGAAATAAATATTGATAAAACCATCGATTATCAGGACGCCTTTTCGTTTGGCTTAAAACGGCGTCTGGAGATTGCAGCCTGGCATGAAAAAATTCTTTTGCATGCTGAGTATACAAGAGTGCGGCGTTACGAAAAAGAATCTTTTGGATGGTTTGACAAAAAAACGATTATTTCCGAACCTGACCGGGAGAAGATTCCTCATCCGGACAACAACCTGATCAGCGTTATACCAAACGGTGTGGATGTTGATTATTTTCACCCCATTGAGAAGGAAAAAGTATATGATATAGTTTTTACCGGTAACATGTCTTATCCACCGAATATCAACGGTGCCGAATATCTTGTAAAAGATATTATGCCGATCGTTTGGTCTGTTTTACCCGGAGCGAGGGTGGCCATTGCCGGTGCTTCTCCTTCTCAGCGGGTGAGATCGCTTTCCTCTGATCGTGTTGTGGTTACAGGCTGGGTAGATGACATCAGGAGTTATTATGCATCATCGCGTGTGTTCATAGCGCCCATGCGCATCGGAACCGGGCTGCAAAACAAAATTCTGGAGGCCATGGCCATGCAAATTCCATGTGTTTCTTCTCCACTGGCAAATAAGGCGCTCAACGGGAAGCCTGGTGAAGATTTGCTGGTAGGAAATAATGCAAACGAGTGTGCGCAACATATATTATCTTTGTTGCAAAATGAACAGGTGCGTTATGAGTTGGCCCAAAATGGCTATCATTTTGTATTACAAAATTTTAACTGGGAATCTACTTCCTTAAAACTGGCAAAAATCCTGACAGCATAATTTATCTGACCACTGATATAATGCAAAATACATTCAATACAATCGAGGAAGCGATTGAAGACATCCGCAAAGGGAAGGTCGTGATTGTTGCAGATGATGAAGATCGCGAAAATGAGGGTGACTTTATTGCAGCCGGTGAAACTATAACACCGGAAATCATCAATTTTATGGCTACACACGGCCGTGGGTTGATTTGTGCTCCCATCACCAGGCAGCGTTGCGAGCAACTTGATCTTGACCTGATGGTACCCAATAATACGGCTCTGCATGAAACGCCTTTTACGGTATCGGTAGATTTGAAAGGCAAAGGATGCACAACCGGTATTTCAGCGGCTGACAGGGCGAAAACCGTTAAGGCACTTGCCGATCCAAATACAAAACCCACGGACCTTGGACGACCGGGTCACATCTTTCCGCTGAGGGCACGCGAGGGTGGTGTTTTGCAAAGAGCCGGGCACACCGAAGCCTCCATAGACCTGGCCAGGCTCGCCGGGCTTGAGCCTTCGGGAGTTCTCGTGGAGATCATGAACGATGACGGCTCAATGGCAAGGTTGCCTGAATTGTTCAAAATCGCAGAACGGTTTAATCTGAAAATCATTTCCATTGAAGACCTGATCGCCTACCGTGTAAAGAATGAAAGCCTGATCACAAAAGAGATCACTGTGGATCTGCCCACAGAATGGGGAAACTTCAAACTCATTGCATACAAGCAAACCACCAATGATAAGCTGCACCTTGCCCTTACAAAAGGAAGCTGGAAACCCGGGGAAGAAATCATGGTACGGGTGCATTCATCATGCATAACCGGTGACATATTTGGGTCATGCAAATGCGATTGCGGTGGACAACTGCATATGGCCATGCAAATGGTGGAGAAAGCCGGCAAAGGTGTTGTTTTATATATGAACCAGGAAGGCAGAGGCATCGGCTTATTAAATAAACTCAAAGCTTATCATCTGCAGGAAAGTGGCCTGGATACCGTAGAAGCCAATATAGAACTGGGCTTTAAGGCAGATGAAAGAGATTACGGAATTGGTGCGCAAATTTTGCGTGACCTTGGTGCCACAAACATTAAGCTGATTACCAACAATCCAGGGAAAAAGACAGGTCTTATGGGATATGGCATTCAAATTTCTCAAAACGTGCCAATTATTGTTTCTGTATCAGACCATTGCAAGATCTATATCGATACCAAGAAGAAAAAAATGGGTCACCTGTTTTAGTTGACTTTATTGCCAGACTTTATTTAAATTCAACGTATCAGTCAGAATCAACCGGGATTTCCGGAATCCGGTTTCTCCGAAATAGTTCTTCCAGACGGTCAAACTCTTTCCGGTAAAATACGCCGATTCCCTGGGTATATGGTGCATTGGTGTGAATGATATCAAATGTGTTGGAACGGTTAAATGCTTTTACACGCAATTTTCCTTCCGGCGTAATCATCACCTCCACGTTTACATCTCCGATGATTTGGTTGGTTGCCTGAGTTGGCTGACCTGAAGCTGTCTGGTTACCGGCCACACCAAAATTTCCGTCAATGGTTACCCTGTTGTCAAATAATTGTGTTGAAAGCGCCAATTCTACTTCCTGGCTGGTAATTTCATCACCTGGACGATAATTAATACCTATGTCAAAATCGGTACTGATTTGTGACAGCCAGTTGCTTAACTGGTTCGACAACAATTCTGAAGATGTCGAACCCACGCCAAAGCCAAGAGCGGTATTATACTGATCTTCTCTTGATGGCAAAAACCGGTTTAAAACCAGCAATGAAAAAACCTGCCGGTTCATTTCCTGTTCTGTGGTGATGACCCTTTCTATCATTTCCCGGGTGTTTTCATCACCACCAGGGACCTGGATATCAAAGCTAATGGTTGGGTTAAACAGTCTGTCCTGAAGGATCAGAAGCGTTTCGACGGGTACACGCCGGCGAAACATCTCCACAGTTTCTGAATCGATCCCTTCTCCAACAAATAAATCATACAGGGATGTTCGTAACCGATAGGCAGCCTGCATTTCTACATCAGCGTCATTCAAATCACCGGTCCATCTTATGGTGCTTCCCTGTTCGATACGGAAACGTTTATTAATGATGTTTTGCAGGTTGAAAAGATATTCACCCTCTGTAATAACATAGTCTCCGTATATATTAAAAGCGCCGTCGGGTGGAATCTCCAGCTTTAGATTCCCGTTTCCTCGTCCCCTGATAATATCCCCAAAAGGTGGGCTGAACATCAATAAAACTTCTGCTTCCGGTGTAACCTCCAGATCAAAATTCAACGTAATATTCCCGGAAAGGTCAGGAGGTGGCATTAGTGGTAAATTGTTTTCAGGATTACGGGCAACGAATGTGATAAAATGATTCTCACGTACTTCACCTGCGCTGTTTAACGGAAGAATAACCCTTGTACCCCTGTTGGTCCTTGCGGTTATGTCCATAGTGATATCATTTACAGGGCCATGGAGATGAGCAAGTCCGGTCACAAAGCCTGTACCATGATAGATCGAGTTATCAACTGCCGTAGTGTTGAAAACAATTGTATTGCTGGGTCTGATATGCAGATCAAGACCAAAACCCCTGAGTGAATTATGCAATATGGCTCCTGAAGCTTTGGCAATGTTACCTAATGTATCTCTGATTGCTACGTCTTCAAACACAAAAGCATTTTTTGTAAACCTAACATCATCTTCCAAAAAATAGGTCACATTCAAATATGGAATGTGCATTGACGTTTCCATAAGTCTGACTTGTCCTGTAAGCTCCGGACTGTTCAATGGCCCGCCAAGGTGCAGTTCTCCGGTTGCCAAACCTTTAAAGTTTTCGGAAAAACTTTGGACATATGGCCGCCATACTTCCATTTTCATGTTGTGCAGAGAAATCCCAAGATCATAACGGCCGATGTTTTGACCTGTATAAACGCTACCACTTAACGTAAGGAGATTGTGTTCCTGATCGTCTGCCTTGCTGGTAATTTTGCCATCCACAAGAAAGGCCTGTTTGTCAAATTGCCAGATACTGCTCAACTGTAAGTCACCCAATTCCTGGTGATTAAATGCAAAGTTTTGAATGGTTAGGCCAGCCCCAATACTAGGTGACTGATATAATGCGGTGAATGTTACATAACCATCCAGAATACCACCAAATTTAAAATTGCTTTCGCCCAAAAATAAATCTGAATATGCTACTTCAAAATTGGAAAAAGACACCATCATCCTATCCCGCGGATGATCACTCAGAACACCATCAGCTCTGATAAACTGATCTCCATGATAGACCATCAAACCCGACACTTCAATCCTGCTGGAATCAACTATGATTTTATTATCAATGTTGATACGCCACAAATCTCCATGGATTAATGCATAAGAAGGTAAAAAACTGAATTCAATATGATTCTTGTCATAAACATTGGCATGGCCGCTGATAACACCAATGCCGGATTCATCACCATTCGTACCCTGCCATTCAAGTTTTACATCCAATGATTGTTCTTTCCATCCACTTTGTAAACTAACCAGATCAAAGTGCAGGCTGTCAGAAACCATTAACCGCTTACTATCAAAAGTAATGGAATAGTTGTTTTCTCCGTGGGTACCTCCAATGTTCAAATCCAGGAACCTCCTGTTTTCTAAGGCCAATGTATCAGCGTGGGCAATAAAGATAAGGTGGTGGTCGGCTGATCTGTAGTGACCATTCAGCCAACTGTTGCCGGATAAGCTCAATGCAGGTAAAAACAATTCAGATAATATGCGGGTGTCTTTAAAATGAAAGGAGAATTGTATATCCTGATCCTGATAATACTCAGTACCAGTATACCCTGATAAATCCGGTTCACCGAAGGGCAGGATATTTTGAACGCTTTCCTTAAGGTTTCGCGGCAATGCAGTTAGATGCAACTTTCCATGAACGTCTGCATCTGCAAAACCGGAACGCAGTCTGATATGTTGATTATCTGGTGACCATTTTTTACTATTGATGAAGATACTGTCGGTGAAAACCAAATATCGGGAAGAATGATGATCCTGTTCCAAAGGAATCTCTTCATATCTTATCTCTCTGAAAACCAAATCACCTTCAAAACTGTCCAATGAAGATACCTTTCCATTGAAGTGAATATGGGTCTTTAACAGCGATTCAACCAAAGAATCCTTTTGAAACAATGCCAGTTTCGTCATATTGGCATGTTCAATGTTTACCAAAACATCAAAAAATGGAATTTCCTTATCAAATTGAGCATTTGCAGTAATATCGAGCAACAGATTTTGGTCTTTAACACCCAATTGTCCGTTCAGGTTTTGGTTTAAGAATTCTGTTTGAAAGCTTATATCATTATAGGTATAAGAGGCAAGTTCAACAGAGGCAATATGCCCATCAACCAACAAATCCAAATTATCAGGATGAAATCCTTCTCCCTTTATATTCAGTTCTAATGTAGCTTTTCCGGCGGATGCGCCAATACCAAACAAACGGCCTATATCAAGGTTCCTGGTATTGACTTTTGCCTGGTATTGATAGGGCATTGACTCATTATCCCGCTGCATAAGCAAATTGGCATATGTTGTACCAATTGAGCTGGCCAGGCTGCCTTCCGATTGAAAGCTGTGAAGGCCCCCATAAATTCTGCCGGAAAATTCAAAGTCACCAAGGTTATAAAGAAATGGCGGAAATTCAGGTTTGGACTTTTCCAGGCTAACAGGAAGGTTTAAGGCTGCAATTTCGTTGAAGTTGCTTTGTAATGTTCGTGCTGTAAATTCCAGTCTCATATCGGAGCCACCCAGGAAGTTTTTCAACTGAAAGTCACCATCAAACCGGGACTTTAAACCATATTCAACAAGCACATTATCTCCTGTCAGGGTATCGCCAAGCACTTCAAACGCCCCTTCAATTTTCATGGTATCATTCACCCCATAAAGTCCGGGGATAAAATGCCCCAGGTCAGCCAGATGCAGCACCGATTTTCCAATATCCATCTGAAACCGAAGATCTGCGACCAATTCTTCCAGGGAAGTAAATGAGCCATATTTGGCTGAAAGACTAAAATTTAGATCTGATCCATCTGTACGAAAAATGAAGTTATCAATATCCAGCTGTCCATGTTTTAGTAAAAAATTACCTGAAAGGTAATCTATGATAAAACCGGATGACTCGTTGTAGTAGAGATAATCCAATGCTAATGAGAGGGTATTGTCCACTATTTCGATCTGGTTCATGGCGAGGTAGAACCCGCTGACATAAAAATTGGCAGGGTCAAAACCATTAACCCCGGATTTCCGGTTCAGGTCGAGATGCCAGAAAGAAGCGTTGGTAAGTTTAAATGCCTCACATGTAAATTCCCACCTGTTATGGCCATTTGCGACAGTGGGACTGGAGAAATAATCAACCAGAAATTGAAAGTTATAATTTTCTTCTTGTTTGTCTTTGAATAAATTGAGAAATGCATCCCTGAATTCCAACTCTTTTATGACCAAAGAACGGTTTTGAAAGGACAGTTTGCCAAGTTCAAAACGCATTTTTCGCATTTCAAGTATTAGATCACCCTGCCGGTCGTTGATTATAACGTCTTTGAGTATGACGCTGCGAAAGAGTCGAATATCAACACTGCCAACGGAGATTTCAGTTTGAAGTTCTCTTGAAAAATAATCTGTAAGATGCCCCACCAGGTAGGTTTGCACGCGGCTGCTTTGCAAAAAAGCATAGGCAATAAATGGCATCATGATGATGATCACCAATACTGATATCCAAATTTTTCTTCTTTTTTTGATACCTTTGCCCTCCACCTAATTACTATGATATCACATCAAGCATTTGATATAATATGAGCACATTTATTCTGGGAATTGAATCCTCCTGCGATGATACTTCTGCTGCGGTTCTTCAAGACCGCAAAATTCTTGCCAACCTGGTTGCTAATCAGGATGTCCATAAAAACTTCGGGGGCGTTGTGCCTGAGTTGGCATCCAGGGCTCATCAACAGAATATTATTCCTGTTATAGACAATGCTTTAAAACAAGCAAAGATACATAAAAAACAATTACATGCGGTTGCTTTTACCAATGGTCCCGGTTTGCTGGGTTCTCTTCTGGTTGGTACATCTTTTGCCAAATCATTTGCATTAGCTTTGGGTATTCCGATGATAACCGTAAACCATATGCATGCCCATATTCATGCACTTTTTATTGAAGATGAACTGCAGAAAGTTCATCCACCTTTCCCCTTTCTCTGTTTAACCGTATCAGGAGGACACACCCAGATTGTTCTTGTTAAAAGTCCTTATTCTATGGAGGTAATTGGACAAACCATTGATGATGCTGCCGGTGAAGCTTTTGATAAGGCTGCAAAGATCATGGGACTGCCCTACCCTGGCGGGCCTTTAATCGACCGGCATGCAAATTTGGGTAATCCCGATGCTTTTCCCTTCCCTCATCCCCAGGTAAGCGGTCTTGATTACAGTTTCAGCGGACTCAAAACATCTATTTTATACTTCCTTCGGGATCAATTGAAACAAGATCCCGCTTTCATAGAAAAGAACCTCCAGGATCTTGCAGCCTCCATTCAGTCAAATATCATACAGATTTTGATGAAGAAACTGCATCTGGCAGCCCGGCAAACAGGCATACAACACATTGCCATAGCCGGCGGAGTATCAGCCAACTCCGGCCTCAGAAAAGCATTACAGGAAGAGGAAACGGCCGGAAAATGGAAGGTTTACATACCACGCTTTGAGTATTGTACAGACAATGCAGCCATGATCGCGATTTCCGGTTATTTCAAATATCTTCAAAAAGACTTCGCGCCATTAGACACTGTGCCTTTTACACGTTATCAGTCTTGATCACCATCTGCGGGTTCGGCCTTTTCAATGGGGATAAAAGGTGGATCACCTGTTTTTAGGATCTGGTGTCTTTCCATGTCATACCTGTAATAGCCGTCAACTTGTCGTCCCATATGCTCCCTTACGTACAGATTCATCAAATGGTCGAATATCTTTTGGGCACTGAGCTGACCTGAATTATATGCCAGGTCATACAAGTCTTCCAGTGACAAGGGGTATCTGGTGGGATCAAATCGTACGCGCCCGTCAGACATCCTGACAAACCGTCCCTCAACATAGTCGCCTGTTGCATTGGCACTGAAGAGAACCTGCATGTCAAAATCAGGATCATGTACTTTATAAAATTCAAACCACTGGTTGTTTTCCACAACGGTTATTTCTGCTTTCCCGATATATCGGTCAAATCCGGAGCGTCCAATAAATATTTCTTCATCGCGATACTCAATGAGCTCCATTTGTGCCAGGGTAAATACATAAGCTGGATCTTCAAGTGCGAAAAATGCTTCGGCATCTTCAGGCCCATAATAATTGATGTACAGCAATTCAAGATGAACTTTCAACGATTGAATAAATCTGTCAATAAATAGTGAGTCATTGATCTGGTCAAGAAACTTTGCTTCTCCCATATCAGTTTCCCGCAATTCATGAGGCGACAGGCTGTCGGGATGTTCCGGGCTGTAAGTTTTTAGCAGGCTTGCCGGGGGTAGCACCAAGATGTGGAGATTTGTTTCTTCAATAACAAACCGGTTGGCATACCGGATGCTGCTTGCACATCCGGCAAGAAGTGCAAGCAGCCATAACCATAGCCATAGGGTGTTCTTTTTTTTCAAAATGTCAGGCAAATTTTTGATATACAGGTATAACATTAGCGTTTGAGAACCTGCTACGATGCAGCAGCAAGCTTCTCCCCAATTTCTTTTCCATAATTAAAACAAAGCTCAAACTCATTTTCGTGCGGTGTGAACTTCACAAAAACACCATCACCGTGTACGTTAAGTTTGAGGTTGCTCAATGTGGTGTTGATTAATTTTCCTGCTTCTCCGCTCCATCCATAAGACCCGAAAGATCCGCCGATTTTCCGGTTGTCCCGTATCGGGCTGATCACAGCAAATAACTTGTAAACAGGAAGCAGAATATTTTGATTGATGGTGGGGCACCCCACGATAATGGCGCTGCTTTTGGCCACTCTCTCATCCACATCTCCCAAAGGCATGGTTTCTATGTCAGCCACTTCAACGGTAAAATCACCGGCACTCATGATCCCTTCACGGATCGCTTCGGCCATTTTACCCGTATTATGATAAGCTGACACATAAGGGATAAAGACATAGTTATCCTGCGGCGTTTGCAATGCAACCCTGGCATACTCCTCCGACAGGTCCACCCATTTTTTCCAGTCCTTTAACAGCAAGGGTCCGTGACCTGTAAGCACTCCATTGATTTCCAAGGGTCTGATCTTGTCAATGGCCTTGAGCATAAATTTGCTGAAGGGTTTGAGGATCACATCAAAATAATACCTGAAGGCATCACTGAAGTCTCCCACTTTGTCATCATACATGTCGGGATGCGCGTAATGACAGCCGAAAGAATCACATGTAAACAAAAGTTTGTCTTCTTCCAGGTAGGTGTACATACTATCGGGCCAGTGAAGGTTAGGTGCAGAGATAAAACGCAGTGTTTTGTTTCCCAGGTCCAGGGTATCTCCGTCCTTTACAACAAGGTGTTTAAATTCAGTTCCAAGGAAATCCTTAAGGTATTGAATGGCCAGCCTGCTGCCAACAACCGTTGCATTGGGTGCAACTTTTAGCATATTGGCCAGGTTTCCGCTATGATCAGGCTCTGTGTGGTTTAATACTATAAACTGGATTTCTGCAGGATCACCCACCTTTTTTAGTTTTTCCAGGTAAACATCCCAGAACTTCTCCTTGGATGTTTCTATGAGAGCCTTTTTTTCGGCATCAATATAATAGGAATTGTAGGTTGTACCATATTCCGTTTCCATTACCACATCAAAGGTAACGATGTCATAATCGATCACGCCCACCCACTTCACATCATCGGTAACTGGCAGGACTTCTTTGTCGGGTCTTTTCAGGTCTTTGACATGTTTCATAACAAGAAATTAATTAAAGAGTTGGTTTTTATTGCTGTTGATTATTGCATGTTTTTTTCCATGTATTGGATGCTTTTGTCAAGTACCTTGCGTGTTTCAGCAAGGTTAACTTTGAGAGCACCGGAAGCAAACTTTTTGTTACTCATGCTTTCGTTTGGCAAAATGTTTCGAATCGCCCCATTCGCCATAGCCAATTTCACCTCCCGCCATATGTATACGTGCTTCCAGGCATCTTTTGCATTCTTCCGCATCCTCATCGGTGCATGGTTTGTCTTCATACAGCTTGTAGTCATCGCGGTATTGGGTAGGTGTGAGATTTGGCATAATGATATTGGCACCTACCTTGATGGATTTTTCCCTGCCCATGGGGTCGATGGCCTGCATGGCAGTGGTAGCTGCAATATTAATGTCCTTCATAAGGATACGCAGCACAGCTACCATTTTCAGGCTCAGGTTAAAGCGTTCAACCCTGGTCATCAGTATATCCTTGTACTGATACATGGGTGTGTCTTCGTGTTCGATGTAAGGTCCCATGCCAACCATGTCGATATCATGCTGTTGAAAAAACAGCAAGTCATCTGCCAGGTCTTCCGTTGTTTGAAATGGCAGTCCGATCATTACTCCCGAGCCTACCTGGTATCCAACTTTTCTCAAGAGGTAGAGAGCTTCGAGTCTTGCATGGTAATCATGCTTTTTATTATCGGGATGGTATTTAGGGTAAAGATCCGGATTGGACACTTCAATTCGCAGGAGGTAGCGATGTGCGCCGGCATCGAACCACCTGCGGTAAGTTTCCTCGCTTTGTTCGCCAAGCGAAAGTGTGATACCCAGTTCTCCCTTGCTCATCCGTTTGATTTCTCTGAGTAAATCTTCGATCCGCCTGATATATTCTTTGCCGCTTCTTTCTCCTGCCTGGATAACCAGGCTTCCAAATTTATTTTCCCATGCATATCTTGCTGCATCAAGCACTTCCTGTTCTGTAACCTCGTATCTTTTTGTCTTTTTGTTACCGGCGCGGATACCGCAATAAAGGCAGTTTTTGCCACAAAGGTTGGAGAATTCGATGAGTCCGCGGTAATATACTTTTTTGCCCACGTATTTTTCCTTCACCTGAGCGGCAGCGGCAAATAGCTGGTTACGGTCATCGCCTTCAGCAGAAAGCAAACCAATGATGTCGGTCCTGGTAAGTATTTCCTTTTGTAATATTTTTTTGATATCCTGTGACATACAATAATCCGTTAATCTTGTCAATAATCTAATGGATTAGGGCATGAAAGCCGCTTTTGTTCTGACATCAAAGGTAGTCCTCCTTTGTTTGCTCCATCATTGTAAATGGTGCAACGGCTCTGTGATAGATACCATGCATCCATGCGATAGCCATCCCGTAATTTGTTACCGGCACACCGTTTTCAACAGCAAGTTGCAGCCGGCTCTTGATTTGTTTCCGTGTGATCATGCATCCGCCGCACTGAACAACCAGGGCGTAATCGGTGATGGGGCGTGGCAGTTCGCCAAGACCTGCAACAACATCGTAATGAAGCTTTTTCCCTGTGTAATTGCTCATCCAACGAGGTATTTTAACCCTGCCGATATCGTCGCAGGCAACGTGATGGGTGCATGACTCCAGCAGTAAAACGCGGTCATCGTCTTTAAGTTCAGCGATTTTTGGTGTGCCGCGCAAATAATTTTCAAAATCTCCCTTGTGGCGAGCCAGCATAATGCTGAAACTGGTGAGCGGGATATCCCGGGGCACCGATGCATCAGCACGCAAAAATACCTGTGAGTCGGTGACAACAAGGCTTGGTCTGGGCCGGAGTGTTTTCATAAGGGCATCCACCTCTTTTTCTTTCACCACGACGGCAATGCAATCATTGTCGATGATATCTCTTATGGCCTGCACCTGGGGCAGTATGAGCCGTCCTTCGGGTGCTTCGTTATCGATGGGTGTGATCAGCACAACCAGGTCACCATAAGAGAGCAAGTCGCCAAGTAACGAACGCGACCGGTAAGCTGTTTCGGGCATTGCCTGCCTCAGTGCTGCAATTACTTCTTCCAGGTTTTGCGGATCAAGGGCACAGAATGGCAATAGCTTTACCCCAAACTCATTTTCAACGAACTGTATGAATTGACCGGCGGGTGGTATCACATCAGATTTGTTGTGGATCACGATAAAGGGTACGTCTTGTTTTCTGAAAGCGTCAACCAGTTTTATTTCGAAATCATCAAAATGGTTATTCGTGATGACCAAAACAGCCAGATCTACTGTTTTCAGTGTGGCAAGCGACTTGTTAACCCGCTTGGCACCTAATTCACCGGTATCATCAATGCCCGCGGTATCAACAAGGATAGCGGGTCCTATACCGGGGATTTCCATGGATTTCCTGACCGGGTCGGTGGTGGTGCCGGGAACGTCGGAAACGATCGCAATCTCTTGCTGAGCCAGTGCATTGATCAGCGAACTTTTACCGTTATTACGCCGCCCGAATATTCCTATATGTGGCTTGGATTCTCTGCCTTTTCCCATAAAAACACTTATTGATGGCTGCTCCTGTAAGAAAGTGGCTGGCCATGTATAAACCTTTTTACAAAGATAGCTAAAAAGAGCTATCAATATTGGGGAAAGTGCATAATGGACATCTTGCGAAAGAATAATTTCATTATCTTTGCATCTTCATTTTTTTTGACAAAACAATTTAGGTGTATGCTTCGAATTACACTACCCGATAAATCGGTCAGGGAATTTCCGGAAGGGGTTACCGGCTTTGAAATTGCAAAGAGTATATCTGAAGGTTTGGCACGAAATGTCCTTTCTGTTACAGTGAATGGTGAGGTACTGGATTTGAACAGACCTATCCGGCAGGATGCTTCCATAAAGCTCAATACCTGGGACGACAGGGATGGTAAAGCGACCATGTGGCACTCTTCTGCGCATTTGATGGCTGCTGCCATAGAGGAGCTTTACCCGGGTACCAAATTTGGTATCGGACCCGATGTGGAGAATGGTTTTTATTATGATATTGATCTCGGTGACCAAAGCATTTCCAGCAACGATTTCCAAAAAATCGAAAACAAAATGCTGGAGATTGCCAGGCGCAAGGAGCAGTTTGTCAGGACAGAAATCCCCAAGGGAGAAGCCCTTGACTACTACACAGAAAAGGGAGATGAATACAAAGTTGACCTGATCAGCGATCTTGAAGATGGCACCATCAGTTTTTATAAATCAGGTAATTTCACTGATCTGTGCCGTGGACCTCACCTGACAGACACCTCTCCCATCAAAGCCGTCAAGTTATTGAATACCGCAGGTGCTTACTGGCGTGGAGACGAGAGTCGGAAGCAGCTTACCAGGGTGTATGGTATTACGTTCCCAAAGCAGAAAATGCTGAACGAATACCTGGAGATGCTGGAGGAGGCGAAAAAGAGGGATCACAGGAAAATTGGCAGGGAGCTGGAGTTATTCACTTTCTCTGCCCGTGTTGGGCAGGGACTACCCCTCTGGCTTCCAAAAGGCGCAGAGTTGCGTGAAAACCTGGAAAAGTTCCTTAAAAAGGTGCAACGAAAGGCAGGTTATCAGCCTGTGATTTCACCCCATATCGGCAACAAAAATTTATATGTAGTCAGCGGGCATTATGAAAAATACGGGGATGATTCTTTCAAGCCCATCACTACACCCTCAGAAGGCGAAGAGTTTTTCCTGAAACCAATGAATTGTCCGCATCATTGTGAGATATTCAGGAACAAGCAATATTCTTACAAAGATTTACCGATTCGCCTGGCCGAATTTGGAACCGTCTACAGGTATGAACAGAGTGGTGAACTGCACGGACTAACCCGTGTGCGTGGATTTACCCAGGACGACGCACACATATTTTGTCGTCCCGATCAGGTAAAAGATGAGTTTATCGCGGTTATTGATATTGTTTTGTTGATTTTCAAGGCGCTGGAGTTTTCTGACTATAGTGTACAGATATCTCTGCGCGATCCGAACAACATGGAAAAGTACATCGGAACGGATGAAAACTGGAATAAAGCAGAAAAGGCGATCATCGAGGCCACTGAAGAAAAAGGACTAAAAGCAGAGATTGTTACAGGTGAAGCGGCATTTTACGGCCCAAAGCTGGACTTCATGGTTCAGGACGCCCTGGGCAGGAAGTGGCAGCTGGGTACGATCCAGGTTGATTATAATTTACCTGACCGGTTTGAGCTGGAGTATATTGGCAGCGACAATCAAAAACACCGGCCGGTGATGATACATCGTGCACCATTTGGGTCAATGGAACGATTTGTGGCCGTCATGATAGAGCATTGCGCAGGAAATTTTCCCTTGTGGCTCACACCTGATCAGGCTATCATATTGCCAATCAGCGAGAAGTATGAAAAATATGCCAAAAAAGTTTTAACTTTGCTGAATAATTACGAAATTCGCACGCTGATTGACGAGCGCAATGAAAAAACGGGAAAGAAAATTCGCGATGCAGAAACGCGCAAAATCCCTTACATGTTGATTGTTGGTGAGAAAGAAGAAGCTGAAGGTACTGTATCTGTGAGAAAACACGGGGAGGGCGACCTTGGTACGCACACAATAGAGGATTTTGTGCAGATGGTTGAAGAAGAAATTAAACGGTTAATACCTGAATTCTAGAAAAATAAATTATTCACAAAATAACAGGAGGAACAAAACATAGCAACACCATTCAAACCCAGAGGAAGGAAGCGTTTCGTAAAAAAAGAAGACCCGCACCGAATCAATGAACGTATCAATGCACCCGTTGTGCGTGTTGTTGGCGACAATGTGGAATCGGATATCTATCCCATACGCGATGCAATGAATATAGCTGATAATATGGGTCTTGACCTTGTTGAAATCGCACCAACGGCGAATCCACCCGTATGCAAGATCATGGATTATAAAAAGTTTCTTTATGAACAAAAAAAGAAACAAAAAGAGATCAAGGCAAACGCGGCAAAAGTCGTTGTTAAAGAGATCAGAATGGGTCCGAATACCGATGATCATGATTTCAACTTCAAACTGAAACATGCCATCAAATTTTTGCAAGACGGCGCCAAGCTGAAAATATATGTTTTCTTCAAAGGAAGAACCATCGTTTACAAAGAGAAAGGAGAATTGATCCTTCTAAGGTTCGCCCAGGAACTTGAAGAATACGGAAAGGTAGAACAAATGCCCAAAATGGAAGGTAAACGAATGATCATGCTGGTTTCTCCAAAGAAAATTACCAAAAAGAACTAATGTCCATTTTTTAAAACCTGTAAATTGATTGAATAATGCCAAAAATGAAGACCAAATCCGGAGCCAAAAAACGGTTTTCTCTTACCGCCTCCGGTAAAATTAAACGCAAACACGCTTACAAAAGTCATATTCTGACGAAAAAAAGCAAAAAGAGAAAAAAGAATCTGACCAAAACCACCTTGGTGCACAAGGCAGATGAAAAGAACATTAAAGCCATGCTGGCCATTTAGTAACTTAATGATTATTAACCTTTGTTAATGCCGGACAAGTCTTTCCCGATGAACGAGGAGAGCGCTTAACAAACAAAAAACAAGATTATGCCAAGATCAGTAAACAAAGTCGCCTCAAGGCGCAAAAGGAAAAAGCTGCTTAAACTTACCAAAGGATACTTTGGTGCAAGAAAAAATGTTTATACGGTAGCGAAAAACACCTATGAAAAAGGACTGCAATATGCCTACCGCGACAGAAGGACAAAAAAGAGAGAGTTTAGAAAACTCTGGATTCAGCGTATCAATGCTGCGGTAAGGCAATACGATATGAGTTATTCACAGTTTATAGGCAAACTGAACGCGAAAAACATTCAAATCAACCGGAAAGTGCTAGCCGATCTGGCCATGAACCACCCCAATGCGTTCAAAGCAATTGTTGATTCAGTAAAATAAGAAAGATAAACGGACATTAGGGAGGTCACTCAAGGGTGACCTCTTTTTTTTATTCATATCTGAACTCTTTAAGCAATCTTCCCGCGGCATCATACTCATAAACAAAGCGCAAGTCTTCGTTTCCGTATCTGTCAAACCATATCCAGGCAGCACGCAAACCCTTTTCATTGTAAGCATAACGGTATGATAGTTCTCGCTTACCAAATGCGTCAGAACGATCATAATAAACCAGGCGGCCATTCTGATCAAATGATTGACTCATGGAATAATGAAATCTGCCCCAACCGTCATAAACCTGCATTTCAACGATCCTACCCCTGTCATCATGCCGGTAAAGAAACTGATGAACCATTCTGTAGCGGTACTCCCTGGAAAATAAGCGACGGTGTCCCTCATATCGCCTTTCCTCAACACGGTTACCGGAGTTATCGAAACGGTAAGTCCGAATCCATTGCAAAATATTCCGGTGGTCATACCACTTTACGGCAATCCTTCTTCCCGCTATATTATAATCATAAACATAGCGCCAGCGTAAACGCCCCCTGCCATCGTAAACATTTTGTCCGGTCATATTCGACATCTCATCGTATGTGTAAATATACAGATAGCTTAAGCGACCGCGCCCATCATTCCAGTGTTCTTCCAGGCGCTTCCCATCTTCATCATGAATGTATATACGATGCCAATTTAATTCATTGCCCTCCCCGAACAACAACCACTCCGTCCGGAACACCCCTGTTGAATCATAACGAAATATGTTCCTGGAAAGAATTTGCCCGTCTCCATCACTGGTGATTTGCTCAACCAGATTTCCTGAAGAGTCATATGAAAACACGCGTTTTTCCCGAATTATACCCCCTTGATCAGTTTTTGTTTCATGTGTCATGAAACCCTTATCATTATAAAAGAACTCCTGGGTATATTGCAACTTTCCGTGGGATACGTATTCGGTTATCCGTTTCTTTGCTCCATGCTCATTGTATTCATGTGTGGTAAGTTGCTCGTATTCACGACTTCCGGGATGCCATGGGCTGGGATTATTGGCCTGGCCGGGGAAAGATGAACCATCTGCATTCTCTGCCCAAACAAGGGATTGGAATACAATGTGTACGCATAAACTAAATATGATACAAGGGTTTTGCATATTAGCCTACGATATTTGATACTGAATTATAAATGTACAACAAATGGTCATAACGGGCAAATCCTATTTTTTTGAAAGGAACTCTTCTAACAGGGCAAGAAACTCGGCCATGATCATAGCAGTGGCACCCCAAATCACATCTCCATTGATCAGGTAACATGGTGTATGAAAAGTTTGACCATTGGAAAGCCGGATGGGCACTTTCTGAATGCTTTTTTCCCCAAGAAACAATTTCAGGGGTATTGTAATAAGACGTTCCACCTCTTTTTTATCGGGCTTAAATACAGGCGTTTCTTGAAGCAAGCCAATGAAAGGGGAAACGATGTAATTGCTTGGGGGGATATATAAATCGGTTAAACGGTTTATTATTTCAATTTTATGGGGAGGAATCCCAATCTCTTCATGGGTTTCCCTTATGGCAGTGAGCTGCAGGTTTCCGTCGCTTTTTTCATAACGGCCACCCGGAAAAGAAATTTGACCGCTATGCACCCCATCGTATGTTGGTCTTTGCATCATCACCGTACTAACCTCATTGTGTGCATCCGGATAGAGCAGAATCAACACACTGCTGGTAACAGGTTCGCGACCTTCACCTACCCCGCGAATTTCATGTTTGCGCAGCACAGGCGCCATATTCAGCTGTACATTCAAACCCGGCAAATTGGAACGGTCCATATTACGCAAACGATTGGCCAGCAGCATTAAACTATTGATATTTAATTCGGGCATTTTATTGTTGCAATTATTTTGTTGATGATGACATGTATGATATTTACCGGCACATAGTCTTCATGTATTTCACTGATTATAATAGAACATGGTGCTCCAACCTTTGTTTTATGATTATGATCTCCTTCATCCTTCCATGTTTATTCATTTTGCAAAGCTTCCTTATAGACTTTCAGGCAGCGATCCCGGGCAAGAGCATGATCCACGATGGGAGGCGGGTAATCCATCTCATGTATCTCCGGCACCCACCTGGTGATATATTTGCCTTCAGGATCAAACTTCTTTTGCTGCGCCACAGGGTTAAAAATCCGGAAATAAGGTGCCGCATCGCAGCCTGTACCCGCACTCCACTGCCATCCGCCATTGTTTGATGACAATTCATAATCAAACAGCTTTTCGGCAAACCAGGCTTCCCCCCATCTCCAATCGATGAGCAAATGCTTGCTCAGAAAGCTGGCAGTGACCATACGCAGCCTATTATGCATATAGCCGGTATTGCTTAGTTGACGCATTCCGGCATCCACCATTGGAAACCCGGTCATGCCATGTTTCCATGCTTCAAATTCTTTTTCATTATTCCGCCACCGAATCCGGTCGTATGCACTTTTAAACGATTTTGTCACCACATCCGGATAGTGCCAGAGTATCATGGCATAAAATTCACGCCAGATCAGCTCGTTCAGATAAGTATCATTCCATTGAAGGCCTTTTCCGACCAGCTCACGAATGCTGAGGGTTCCAAAACGCAGGTGCACGCCCAACCGGCTGGTGCCATTGATGGAAGGAATGTCGCGTTGCCGGTGATAATTTCGTATCAGCATTTCATCCAATCGCAAAGCCGGCGCAGACAGGGAAGATCTTTCCAGCGCGATATCATCCATCTCCGGGAAATGGCTGTCCGTTACGAAAACCGCATCTTTCAGCAATTCTGTGCAATGATACTGTTTCAGGTGTTTCTCTTCAAGATTATCTTTCCAGCGTTTGCTGTATGGCGTAAAAACCTGGTAAGGAGTGCCGTCAGGTTTTACTACCTCGCTTTTCTCCATGATGAGATGATCCAGGTATTGATAAAAACCAACACCCTTACTGTCCAAAAGTTTTTTCACCTCCTCGTCTCTATGGATACCATAGGGTTCGTGATCGGCATTGCAAAAAACTGACCGGATACGGTATGTATGAATCAACTCATGCAAAACCTCCATGGGTTTACCCCGGCGTACTTCCAGACCACCGCCTTGCCCGGCAACCTTCTTATGCATGGCCGATAAGGTATCATAAATGAATGTAACCCGGTGATCATTGGCAGGTAACGGATCCAGAATATCGTCATCGAATACGAACAATAACATGATCGGTTTGCCTGGTTCCAAAGCATGAAAAAGTGCCTTGTTGTCGGTAAACCGCAGGTCACGGCGAAACCAGAAAAGGTTTATTTCAACATCTTTTTTCATGTTTTCTGCGGTTATAGGATAATGTGGGCGTTAAAAAAATTTTGTTTGTAAAAACCTGCCTGAACCGGTGATCCTTTTGTTTAAACGCTGGGATACATCTTTCACAGGGCACTTCGGATATTTTGATGGCCGTGAAGCATATCTGCAAGTAATCTCATCACAGTAAAAATATATGATTTCAATGGAACAAGAATATCAAAGATGAATTACCTTTGCATGTCTGAATGAATAAACCAGTTAATGGTTTTGAATGTTCAAAACAAATGCGATGACTGAATTGATATACGAAGGCTATTTTGCCCTATTCCTGATCATTACACTTGGTATCATGTTGGGCAACGTCAAATTCCACGGTTTTTCCCTGGATTTATCTGCCGTGGTCTTTGTGGCGCTGATTATGGGACATTACGGCATCATGGTTCCGGAGGCATTTCAGACGATCGGTCTGGTCTTTTTTATTTTCACCATAGGTATTCAGGCAGGCCCCGGCTTTTTTGAGGCATTCCGAAAATCGGGACGTCAGTTTTTGACTATCTGTTTGTTGCTTGTCAGTACTGCTGCCCTGCTCAGTTTTGCCACGACGCGTATTTTTGGTCTTGATCCGCTTTTGGGGGTTGGGATTTTTAACGGGGCACTTACCAGTACTTCGGGCTTGGCCGCTGCGATTGACGTTTCCGGCTCTACCACGCCTTCAATCGGATATGGTGTGGTGTATCCCGCGGGAGCCATTTTTGCCATACTTACCATACATCTTCTTCCGCTTATTTTGCGTGTTGACATGAAAAAGCAGGGGAAAGCGTATCTGGAAAATCTGGAAGCAGACTTTCCGAAGGTGAACGCCCAGCATTTTGTCATGGAAAACAAAAATATCCATGGAAAAACCATTCGCGAAATTGGTGTCGGTGCCATGACACGGGCGGTGATCAGCAGGATACGCCACGGAGAACAGGTGTATGCGCCGGGAGAGCAAACCCGTTTATATTTGGGTGATGTATTAAAAATAGTTGGCACAAAAGAGGCTTTGGAGAAAGTTGAAATGATGATTGGTCCGCCTACCAATGAAAAAATTCCGAAAGCCTCCGGATATAAAATTAATTGGATATTGGTCACCAACAAGGACGTTATTAATAAAAGTTTGAGTGAGTTGAATATGACGGCATACTACAACGCAACCGTCACCAGGATCCGTCGCAGCGGCATTGATATTTCACCGCGGGCAGGCAGCACCCTTCGTTTTGGAGACAAGGTTTTAATCGCTGCCGATGAGGAAAATATGCCCAAGGTGATGCAGTTGCTTGGCAATAATGAGAAACAGCTCAGTGAAACAAACTTTTTGCCCATCAGTCTGGGTATTGTCATTGGCGTTTTGCTGGGAGCCGTTAATTTCCCTGTTTTTGGCCTGTTTGAATTCAGCCTGGGGACAACAGGCGGCGTGCTCACAGCGGCACTCCTGCTGAGTAAAATGGGTAAAACCGGGCCAATCATTTGGAATATGTCGGGCGGAGCCAACAACTTGCTGAGAAAACTTGGGCTCCTTATGTTTTTGGCCACAGTGGGAACCCACGCGGGTGCACATATCGCCGATGCCCTGACCGAATACGGCTGGACACTTTTATATACAGGTATTCTGATCACCATTGTGCCAATGGTGATCACGGCCATTATCGGGAAGTACCTCCTGAAAATCAATTTTGCCACTCTGTTGGGTGTGATAGCAGGCAGCATGACAAGCACTCCGGGACTGGCGGCCGCTGATGCCAAAACCGATACAGATGCAGCATCGCTTGGATATGCTACCGTTTATCCACTTGCGCTGGTTCTGATGATTGTCTTTTCAAAGATACTTAGCGTGATATAAAAAAACGATCCACCTGTAAAAAGCGAATCGTTCAAAACATCAATAATCCCGGCAGGGCTTAACCGGCCAGAATACCTTGTTATTCCCTCTCTTTCCGGGTAATCTTTATCACCCTTTCGTATCCGTATTCAGCAGCCTTTTCCCCGGTCAATACCTCAACATGTCCGATCTGTTCAACGGGGATGAAGGTATTCAGGTCCATCCCCCTTACCAGGCCTATTTTTTCTCCATCCAAAATGATCATTACACCAGTAGTCTGGTCACCGTCTTCGCGGTTTTGGCTTTCTTTGTTGTTATCGCCATTTAGTTTAAAACGAATCGGCAGGTTAAACTGTACACGAACTTTTTCCCCACGCTGAACACCCGGTTCCCATGCAGGCATTTTTTCAACAACACGAACAGCTTCTTCATCGCAACCGCCGCCAATGCCGCGTAACACACGTACGTCACTGATCTCACCGTCATTTTCCACAACGAAAGTGACAAACACCGTACCCTGTATGCCTGCCTCCCTCGCTTCCGCCGGATACCTTAATTTGCTTTGAAGAAAATGCAGCTTTGCATCTGTTCCACCCGGGAAAGAAGGTAATTGTTCCACGATCGTAAAAATGACATCTTCATCATAAGCAGACCTGGCATTGTTCTGCTCCTGCGTCTCACTCGGTATCCTAACCCTCTGTGATTGAGGATCAATTGCCTGGAGCATTAACACCATGCCCATCAAAGGGATTACCATCAACATGGTCGTAATCGACCACCTTGAATTTTTTCTGACTTTTTTGTTCATCATCATGATTCTTTTTTTTAGGGATGAGTAGTTTAAAGGGTTTGTAATTGGAATACGCATGCCCGACAGGGAGATGTCAAGCAATAGTTTTTGGTATGATTGTTTATCCACATTCTGGTTAAGTACATAACGGTCAGCTTCATATTCCTGGAGTGTTTTCAGTTCCTTGCGCAAAAGCCACAAAACCGGGTGAAACCAAAAGACAATGGTCAGCAGCTCAATAAAAATCAAATCAACAGAGTGACCTTTAATGATATGTGCCCGCTCATGCACCAGTATTGTGTTCAGGACCGGTTTGTCAAGCAGGCTTTCGGGAACAAACACAAAAGAAAAGAATGAGCAGGGTGAAATGTCACCGGAAACAGGTAATACGTTCGATCCTCCAATGTTCAGGCGGCGGTTGAATTTGATCCTGAATAGTAAAAGAATAAGACTAACGGCAACCCTGATGGAGAGCAAAGCAGAAACGGTCAGACTTATGAAAAATAAAATCCGGCTGCTTACAAAAACACTTGTCAGTTCATGCCTGACTGTTTCAGCTCCTGAAGACGCCATGACCACTACTTCAGGCAAAAGAACCGTTGGCGAACTGATAGCCGTTACGTCCTGCGGAAAGGATATAAACGAGCATGCACCCAAGAGAATGGCGATGAAAAGCCCCGACAGGATAAAAATCCTGCCATGCCCGGGTGACAGTTGCTTCCTCAGAAAGGAATAATAAGCAATACCAACAATGATTAAGTATAAAGACGACCAGAATAACCACAGGCTTAATTGTTCCATGTTGCAAATTATTTATTGTCTGTCTATAAAGTCCGATTTATACGTTATGCTTCTGAAATTCAGAAATCTTTTTTCTTTTGGATTTCATCGTCAATGATCCGTTTTAATTCCTCCAGGTCAGAAGCAGAAAGCCCTTTTTCATGTGAAAAAAAGGAAACCATCTGGCGCAGTGAATTGCCAAAATACCGGTGCATAATGCCTTTCATCATCACGCGCGTATAATTGGGTTTCTCGATAAGCGGATAATACTGATGCGCCTTACCAAATGCTTTGTGCCCGACAAATCCCTTTTCTTCCAAAATTCTGACAATGGTAGATACCGTAGTATAAGCCGGTTTTGGTTCCGGGAAACCTGTCAGTATATCCTTAACAAAACCGGCCTTGATATCCCACAAAATCTGCATCACCTGTTCTTCTGCCTTTGTAAGCTCTTTCATCGCTTTTACCCTTTTATGATTATATACAGAGAGAATTTGAAAATGCAAGTATAACTAATTTTTTAGTAATAGAACTAATTTATTAGTTTTTTTGATATTTTTTAACAAAAATCCTGCCATAAAATATCGAAACCGGTCATTTTGCAAAAAAACTTTATTTTTGATGTTAAAGTGTTTAACCCTGTTATGAACCAAAACAAATTGTTGTATGGCAACGAACCTGATCAGTAATCCCCAAAAAATTCGTGAAATCATTGATAAGTGCGATACATGCTATGTTGGCATGACAGACAGTGAAGGGAATCCTTATGTATTGCCATTCAATTTTGGATATGAAGAAGGCAGCCTTTATTTGCATATGGCACCTCAGGGCAAGAAGATTGAGGTGTTAAAGAACGATCCCCGGGTATGTGTGGCATTTAGCACCGATCATCAGTTGTTTCACAGGCACGATAAGGTGGCATGCAGTTATGGTATGAAGTATCGCAGTGTTTTGGCATACGGACGTGCTGAATTCATTGAGGATTATGATGAAAAGGTGCGTATTATGAATGTTACCATGCAGAAATATACCGGCAGGGATTTTTCATACAATGCACCTGCCATTAACAATGTAACGGTGATACATATTCATATTGAAAAGATTGAAGGGAAGTTGTCCGGTTATTTTTGATCGTTTGATACCTCTTCCTGATCCATCATATGCCAAAGTGTGTCCTTGAGATTTTGGATACCCCGGTTGGTATGGGAAGAGATAAATACTTTCACCGTATCCGGAACTGATATTTCCAGATTTTTTTGTAACTCATCAAGATCGGTTTCATGCAGGAGGTCGCATTTGCTTATGGCCAGCAAACGCTGTTTATCGAGTAACTCAGGGTTATACTCCTGAAGTTCGTGCAGCAGAATTCTGTACTCTTCCGGTATATCGGGGCTGTCAGCTGGTATCATGAACAAAAGCAAAGCATTTCGTTCAATATGCCGCAGGAATCGGTGACCAAGGCCTTTGCCTTTGTGTGCTCCTTCGATGATACCCGGGATATCAGCCATTACAAAGGATCGATTATCGCGGTAGGCCACCATTCCGAGATTGGGCACCAGCGTTGTAAAGGGATAATCAGCGATTTCCGGTTTGGCTGCACTTACCACTGACAACAGGGTAGACTTTCCTGCATTTGGGAATCCGACGAGTCCTACATCCGCAAGTATTTTCAGCTCAAGTATAAACCATTTTTCCTGACCGGGAAGGCCGGGTTGTGCATATCTTGGTGTTTGCCTGGTGCTAGATTTAAAGTGCACATTACCCCTCCCTCCTTTTCCACCGCTGAGCAACACAAATCTTTCATCGTGATGAGTGATTTCAGTAACGTAAGCTCCGGTTTCTGCATCTTTCACAACGGTACCCAGCGGGACTTCCACGATGACATCCTGACCGGATGCACCGCTGCTTTGCTGTTTTCCACCCGACCCTCCGGGTTTGGCGATCAGATGTCGTGTATATTTCAGATGCAATAATGTCCAGAGATGGCTGTTTCCTTTGAGAATAATATGTCCGCCCCTTCCTCCGTCTCCTCCATCGGGTCCTCCTTTAGGAACGAATTTTTCACGCCTCAGGTGAGCTGATCCTGCTCCTCCTTTGCCTGACCGGCAATTAATTTTTACATAATCAATGAAGTTTGCATTCATTGGCAAATTATTTACAACGCTCATGATAAGCATAATCCCGGGCATGAACTTCCCGGGAAGCCTTTGGTTCCATCTGGAACCTGCCGGGTTTATTCGACTACAGGGATAATTTTATGGCTTTCAAGGTAGGTGTCTATGGCGCGGCTAATTTTCCCAAATACCTGGTCAACAGGAGCCATCCCATTGATCGTGGCCATTTTTCCCTGTTTTTTGTAATAGGCGATCAGGGGCAGTGTTTGCTCTTTGTACACTTCAAGTCTTCGTATGATAATGTCATCCGAATCATCGCTCCTTCCTGAGTCTTCCCCTCTGCCCATCAACCGTTTGTGCAGCTCTTCCTCCTCTACTTCCACGGAAATAACCAAAGAAATTGACATTCCTTCCTTTCTCAGCATCTCATCGAGGGATTCGGCCTGTACGATTGTACGGGGAAATCCATCAAAAATAAAGCCCGGCGAATCCATATGCTCCGACGTTCGCATATACAATTCCTTAAGCACGATTTCATCAGGAACAAGCAACCCCTTATCTATATACTGCCGGACCTCTTTTCCCAGGGGGGTTTCGTTTTCCATTTCTTCCCGGAGGAGATCACCTGTGGACAGGTGGATAAGATTGTATTTTTCAACAATTTTTGTCGACTGTGTGCCCTTTCCTGAACCGGGAGGACCAAAAATAACGATGTTAAGCATATGGCAATTGTTTAGGGTTGTACAGATCTTTGTGCTGTTTGATAGTTACTCTGTGATTTTGTATATATCTTTCAGGTTTCTGCCGAAACCATTGTAATCCAATCCATATCCAACAATGAAATCATTGGGAATCTCCAGACCAACATAATCGGGCCTCACATCTTTCTGAACGGCAGCGGGTTTTAACAGGAGAGCGGCTATTTTAATACTGGCCGGTTCATAGGACTTCAGGTCCTCAATCAGGTGTGAAATGGTGATGCCACTGTCCACGATATCTTCAAGGATGATCACATCCCTTCCCTTTATGTCTTCCTCAAGCCCGATCAAGGTTCTTACGCTTCCAGTGGTTTTTGTGCCTGCATAGGAGGCCAGTTTGATGAAACTGATCTCACACTGGCCTGTATAGGATTTGAGTAAGTCAGCCGCAAACATGAAAGCCCCATTCAATACACACAGGAACAATGGCTTTTTGTTCTGATAATCCCCGGATAATTTTACAGCCATCCGCTTCACTGTAGATTGAATGTGTTCAAAAGGAATGCTAACAGCGAATTCCTTGTCGAGAATGTTTATTTTGTTCATAAATGATTTTCCTGATAAGTTGTTATGTAATCAACCCAAAGCACAAAAATAAGGCAATGGTTTGTGAAAACAACCATTATTGGGATAAAAATATCAACAATTTGTGAATAAAACCGGAAATTATGATCCCGGCAGGCAATGCGACAGCGAAAATACAAAATAATACAATATCATATCTATGTATATTTCACATTTTGACATTTTGACATTTCCACATTTATCTTGCACAATCATTCAAAAACCATTAGGTTTGTGTTGTCATAATATCGTCATTTTTAAAGCATGGATGATTTGCAAACCATTGCCCTTGAAGCCGATCAGGTAGCCATATGGTCTTTTGTCGGTTACCTCGTATTAATTGTTTTGGTGGGAATTTATGCCGCAAGGTTTTCTTCGAAAGGGATTTCCAATTTTTTTATTGGTGGACGAAAAATGGGTATGCTGGTGGTAGCGCTTTCGGCGGTTGTAAGCGGGCGTAGTGCATGGTTGCTGCTGGGTGTTACCGGAATGTCGTTTGAAATGGGGTTTTCGGCTTTGTGGGCTGTGGTGGGTTATACCCTTGTGGAGTTTTTCCTGTTTTTCTTTTATGCACCGCGCATACGGCGTTTTAGCGAGGCCCGCGATTGTATAACCGTTCCCGACTTTTTTGCTGAACGTTTTGAAGATAAGACCGGCATGTTGCGTGCCGTTGTGGTAGGAATCATCATCATCTTTATGATCGCTTATGTGTCGGCTCAGTTTGTTGCCGGCGGAAAGGCTTTTGAATCCAGCTTTCAGCTTACTGAAACGCAGGGAATATTGCTGACCACCATTATTGTATTGTTTTACACCATGGTAGGAGGTTTTCTCGCGGTGAGCCTTACCGATACCATCCAGGGCTTGTTTATGATTGTTGCCTTGCTGGTGTTGCCATTGATTGCCATTTCACACATTGGCGGTGTCGGCGTGTTTTACTCACAGGCAGTACTTTTGAGCGACGGACAGTTTTTTAACCCGCTGGCGCTTGGTTTTGGCGGACTGATCGGTTTTTTGGGTATTGGGCTGGGTTCTCCGGGAAACCCGCACATTATTGCACGATATATGTCCATCAAGGATCCTGCAAGGCTCAAATTGGTTGCTATTGTTGGTACCGCTGCCAATGTGCTGATGGGATTGGGAGCTATTATAACCGGCATGGCTGGTCGCCTGTATTTTCCTGATGTTGCCCTTTTGCCCGGTGCAGACCAGGAAAACATTTACCCGGTTATGGCCAACCTGCATCTGAGTCCCATTCTTTTTGGAGTAGTCATCGCGAGTATTTTTGCCGCTATCATGTCCACAGCTGATTCACAGCTCCTGGTGGCAGCATCAGCCCTGGTGAGGGATGTCTATGAAAAGCTGATCTACCGCAACAGGGATCTCCCGCAAAAGCAACTGGTTTTTCTCAGCCGCCTGGTAGTTGTGTTATTGGTCATTGTGGCGCTGATTCTTGGCTTAATGGCCGAAGAACTGGTTTTTTGGCTGGTACTGTTTGCCTGGGCTGGACTGGGTGCGGCATTCGGTCCAACTTCTATACTGGCGTTGTTCTGGAAGGGGACAACAAAAGCCGGTATGATTTCCGGCATGCTTTCGGGTGCACTGACGGTAATTATCTGGACAAGGATTCCCCTGCTGGCAGATTTGATGTATGAACTGATACCGGGGTTTTTCATGGCGCTGGTCGTATCCGTTGTGGTAAGCAGGTTCACAAAAAAGCCTTCAGACGTAAACACATTGTACTCCGACATGCTCAAATAAAAAAGGCCTGCCCATTACAGGCAAGCCTTTTCTCCGATTACCAAAAATCACTAATTGACAATCTGGACACGTTCTGTGATTACACCGGCAGCGGTGTTTATCTGAACGAAATAGATACCGGTTCGGAAACCGCTTACATTTAATTCGTACCGGTTTGTGGAAACCGTGGTCTGGTAGCTTACCTGACCCAGCATGTCAAACAATCTGATCTCTGAAATATTTTCACTGGACTCAATGAACAGGTTACTGGATACAGGGTTCGGATACACCACCAGGTCAACATCGGCAATATGGCTAACACTTGTATCGTCTGACAGCGGTAACGCGATCAGTTCACCGCCATCTGCAAGCGCTACAAAGAGGCCAAAGGCTGGACCGTTGCTATTGTTATCCGGGGTCAGAAAGCCTGAAGCCACAACAACCAGTGCTTCACCTTGCAGACCAAGGGTTGCCAGAGGTGCCAGGTAAGTAGCTACAGTGGTAGTTCCTGTGGCATCCCTTATTTCAAGGACATAGTCTTCGGTGCCAAGTTCCAGGTATCCGGCAAAGTCACCAAAGTTGAAATCTCCAATGATTTCACCATTTACAAACGCTGTTTCCCAAACACTAACGGTGGGTGCATCTGTGGAACCGTGGAACACGAGCACATCTGTGTTCATTCCGCTTGAGGCCTGTTCACGTCCCATGTCATATACGTACAATCCAAATGGCACAACAGGATCGTAACCAGTGCCACTGACATTTCCGGCGGCCACTACAATGTATGTCTCATCGGCATCAAACTGAACCGTTACAGGACCCACACCGTTTTCGATGCCGGCACCGGCGGGAGCTACAACCAGGTCAAGGTCAACACCGGCGGGAACATCCAAAAATGGGGTAGCCTGACGGAATCCGACTCCTTCGAGGAAAAGGTCGCCATTTACAAAAATATCAACTTCTTCAACCAGTGCATCAGCGGAGTTGTGGATGATCTGTACGCGGGCAAACTCTTCTACTACTTCAACAAGCGGCAGTTCTACAAGGTCACCGCCGGAAGCAAGAGCAACAAATAAGCCAAAAGCAGGACCATCGCTGTTGTTGTCGGGGTTCAGGAAACCGGAGGCAACCACCACCAGTGCTTCACCTTGCAGGCCAAGGGTGGCCAACGGTGCTTCATAGGCTGCTACTGTGACCTCTCCTGATGCGTCACGCACCTCCAGGACAAAGTCCAGGGTGGGCAGTTCAAGATAACCGGCAAAATCACCAAAGCTGAAGTCACCGATGATCTCTCCATCCACCACGGCTGTTTCCCATACACTTACTGTGGGTGCATCTGTTGAACCGTGGAAAGCAAGTACATCTGTATTTTCAGGATCATTGGCTTCCTCCTGCCCCATCCCATACACATACAGTGCAAAGGGTTCAGCGGGATCATAGCCGCTGTCGCTTACGTTACCGGCTGCAACTACAACGTATGTTTCATTGGCGTCAAACTGAACCGTAATGGGTCCCACACCGTTTTCGATGCCGGCACCGGCGGGTGCAATTACAAGGTCAAGGTCCACACCGGCGGGTACATCCAGGAAAGGGGTTGCCTGGCGGAAACCGACTCCTTCGAGGAAAAGGTCGCCATTTACAAAAATATCAACTTCTTCAACCAGTGCATCAGCGGAGTTGTGGATGATCTGTACGCGGGCAAACTCTTCTACTACTTCAACAAGCGGCAGTTCTACAAGGTCACCGCCGGAAGCAAGAGCAACAAATAAGCCAAAAGCAGGACCATCGCTGTTGTTGTCGGGGTTCAGGAAACCGGAGGCAACCACCACCAGTGCTTCACCTTGCAGGCCAAGGGTGGCCAACGGTGCTTCATAGGCTGCTACTGTGACCTCTCCTGATGCGTCACGCACCTCCAGGACAAAGTCCAGGGTGGGCAGTTCAAGATAACCGGCAAAATCACCAAAGCTGAAGTCACCGATGATCTCTCCATCCACCACGGCTGTTTCCCATACACT
>REEA01000040.1 GCA_007695305.1 Bacteroidia bacterium | reverse complement strand
AGGTCTGAGAATGCACCACCGGCCCAGGAGAACCCCGAATGGGGTTCAATAAAATTATCTTCACAACAAATCGTAAAAGGTAAAGCGCATGAGTTGCATGTGGTTCTGAATTTGTTTAGAAAATCTGCGGAAATCTGCGTTTTTTTTATCTGCGTGATCTGCGAGAAATGATTCATTGGGAAGCTACTTCTCGGCTGTTATTTAAATCCCTGAAATACAAATCATCCCCTCTCGATATTGACTTATTTTGATGCCGCATTGCACAAAACAGACATAAAGTTAAAAAATGTTAAACATTTTGCAGTACGAAAATATTCGTATTACATTTGTACGAAGATTGTCGTAGAACACCGGCAGTCATCAAAATGGATCATAAAACCACTGAAGACCAAATAACTACATCTCATCATATGGACACACCTGCACATAACAAACAACGGCCCACAGAAAGCGAGCTGGAAATACTTCGGATCTTGTGGAAGCTTGAGTCGGCTACAGTGAAAGAGGTTCATGAGATGCTGGCTTTAACCAAGAACACCGGTTACACAACCACGCTGAAGACCATGCAGATCATGACAGACAAAGGGCTCCTGTCAAGGGATACCGGAAGCCGGCAGCATATTTACAAACCGGTGGTTACACAAGAACAAACCCAGAAAGACTTTCTCGGCAAGATGATCGATGGTTTGTTCAGCGGCTCGGCCAGCCGGCTGGTGATCGGCGCGCTGAACAACAAACAAATATCGCCGGATGAGCTGCAGGAAATAAAAGATTACCTGGAACAGTTTGAAAACAAGAAAAAATGAGCATAGCAGAGCACATAACACATGCGGCGGTTCACGCTCTTGGGTGGTCAGTCATACACAGCCTGTGGCAAATAGTATTGATTGCATTGCTGTGGCAATTGTCACTGCTCCTTACCAAAAAAGGACCTGCCACCCTGCGCTACAATCTGTCTCTCATTGCGATGCTGGCAATACCTTTAAGCTTTTTGGCGACTTTTTTCCGGCAATACAATGTTTACCATAATGCCCGCCAGATCGTCTCCATCGAGTTTGACACCGCCGCATGGGTCAGGGCAGCAGGCGACCGCACATTTTATCTGCTCGACAAAAGTCAGCCCGCTTTCCTGGACAGGTTCGAAGCTTTTACCCCTCTTGTATTCTGGCTTTATCTGGTAGGAGTAACCATCCTTTCAGCATATGCGCTGATTTCCTATTTCAACATATACAGGCTAAAAAGAAAAAACAACTTTGATCCCGACCCCCAATGGGAGGAACGTTTTAAACCCCTGATGCAAAGATGTGGGATCAGAAAAACCATTCCCGTAAGGGTTTCCGAAAAGCTTTCTGTGCCGGTAGTTGTGGGGTTTCTGAAACCATGGATATTATTGCCGGCAGCCATGTTCTTTTCCATGACAACAGAACAGATTGAGGCCATTTTCCTGCATGAGCTCTACCATATACGGAGGAAGGATCATATGGTGAATGCCTTGCAGAACCTGCTGGAAATCCTGTTTTTTTTCCACCCCGTTACCTGGTGGATCAGCAAACATATCCGAAAGCTCAGGGAAGAGTGTGTGGATGAGTGGGTTGTTGCCGAAACCGGCACACCGCTTGTTTACGCCGGCGCCCTGATCAACCTTGAAGAAACACGCAGTACCACTATGCCGCAACCCATGGTGGCTGCCACTCAATCCAAAAATCATTTATTTACAAGAATCAAAAACATGATGACCATGAAAACAAAATCGTTAAACACAGGACAAAAAATGGCCGCCATGCTGGCCATTGTATTTGCTTTGGCTTCCATAGCCTGGATCAACCCGCCGGTTACCATCAATCTTGCAGAAACCGGCAGCAACTTCGGATACCAACTGACGGATGATGCCTATGCACACCTGCATGAACTCTCTGATCCTGCAAACCGCGATAAACAGGATGAACCACAGAAACAGGATGAGAAAGTGCCCGTCACCATCCATTTGCATGACGGCTCCTCCATTTCTTTTGAGGGCCTCAGCGAACGTGAGCGTGAAGTTCTCAAAGATGCCATGAAGGAGTTGCAACAGGCCATGCTGGAAGTGAACAGGGATATTTTCGAAAAACTGCAGTCGGGAGAATTCCGCCGGCAGATGGAAGAAGCAGGAGAAAAAGTACGCACGGCACAGGAAGAAGTGAGGAAGGCCATGGACCAAATAGAGATTCAACTCCATGACGAGTCGTTCCGTGATGAAATGCGCCAGGCCGGTGAGGAGATCCGTAATGCCATGCAGGAAATTGAAGGAATCGACTGGCACGAAATCAGCAGAGAGGTCCAAAAATCCATGGAAGAGATAAACAAAGCCATGAAGGAAGCAAATATGAACATGGAGGATATGACGCCCATGATCATGGAGCTCATACAAGGCTTTGGCGAAGTTGCCGGCAAAGGCTTAGACTCCCTTATGCCAGCTCTCCAGGAGATGCTTGAAGAACTGGAGAAAATTATGCCGGAACCTCAAAACAATGAAAACCGGTAGAGCACAACAACAGCGGCTTCATCCATAAAGAAACCGCCCGCCGGGTTTTTGAACAAAACCTCGCGGGCGGTTTTTCATATTGCCCCTGTCAATCAGGCAAGCCTCTTATTGACCAAGGGTAGCCACCATCACTGCTTTGATGGTGTGCAAACGGTTTTCGGCCTGGTCAAAAACGATGCTGTGCTCCGACTCGAAAACATCTTCAACCACTTCCATGCCGTCAAGGCCAAACTTCTGATAGATCTCTTCGCCAACGGTGGTTTCGCGGTTGTGGAAAGCAGGCAGGCAGTGCAAAAACTTCACCTTGGGGTTACCGGTTTTATTCACCACATCCATATTCACCTGGTAGGGCTTCAGCAGGGCAATCCTTTCTTTCCATACCTCGTCGGGTTCTCCCATGGATACCCACACATCGGTATAGAGAAAGTCAACACCTTTTACAGCTTCTTCCACATCTTCGGTGATGGTGATTTTGGCTCCGGTTTCCTTGGCTATCTCGCGGCATTGTGCCACCAGTTCTTCACTTGGCTGTACCGATTTCGGAGCGGCGGCACGGAAATCCATACCCATCTTGGCTGCACCCACCAACAGTGAATTACCCATGTTGTTGCGCGCATCGCCAAGGTAGCAGAAAGAGATCTGGTGCAAAGGCTTGTCGCTATGCTCCATCATGGTCATAAAGTCAGCCAGGATCTGTGTGGGGTGAAACTCGTTGGTTAAGCCGTTCCACACAGGAACACCCGAATATTCGGCCAGCTCCTCCACTGTGGTTTGCGCAAAACCACGATATTCAATGCCGTCATACATCCGTCCCAGCACCCGCGCGGTATCTTTCATCGACTCTTTGTTGCCAATCTGGCTGCCACTGGGCCCAAGATAGGTAACCAGGGCACCCTGGTCAAACGCAGCCACTTCAAACGCACAACGGGTACGGGTTGACGCCTTCTCAAAAATAAGGGCAATATTCTTACCCTTCAAACGCTGCTGCTCATAGCCGCCATACTTTGCCTTTTTAAGATCAATGGATAGATCAAGCAAAAACCTGATCTCCTGGGGGGTAAAATCCAAAAGCTTCAAAAAACTCCTGTTTCTCAAATTAAAAGCCATAATCTGACCTCCTGTTTTTTAATTATGAATAATATGATTGATTGGAAATAAAAGATTTGCGTTATTGTTTTCATCAGGGCAGGATCACCGTGCCGGCATCGGGCTTCCCAAGCTCCTGTGCTTCAGTAATGATGGCATCCTTGCCGCCGTTTTCAACAAATTGAATGCATGCCCTTACCTTGGGTGCCATGCTGCCCTCCGTAAACTGTCCGTCGGCCAGGTGCTTGCTGATCTCAGCCACCGTAACACGTTCCAGTTTCTTTTCATCCGGTTTATGGAAATTGATATACACATTGGGCACATCAGTGAGGATAAAGAATTCATCGGCCTTGATCTTATTGGCCAGCAATGAAGAGGCCAGGTCTTTGTCGATCACCGCATCAATACCGATGATCTTTCCTTTCTCATCAATATAGGCCGGAATGCCGCCGCCGCCAACCGTGATCACGATATTCCCCTCGCGGGCAAGCTTTTCAACAGCCGTCCAGTTTGGTATATCCACCGGCCTGGGAGAAGCCACCACCCTCCGCCAGCCGCGTTTTCTCGGGTCTTCGTGAAACACCCAGCCGTTTTCTTCAGCAAGCTTGTCCGCTTCCTCTTTCGGATAAAAAGGACCAACCGGTTTGGTCGGATTTTTGAAAGCCTCATCTTCCTTGTCCACAACAACCTGCGTTACCAGGGTTACAATGTTTTTTTCCATGCCATGTTCCGCCAACACGTTGCGCAGCTGCTGCTCGATCATAAAACCGATAGAACCCTGGGTTTCCGCCACACAAAAATCAACCGGCTGTTTGGGTAAACCATACACCTGGTGCCCCGCTTCATGCTGCAACATCACGTTTCCAACCTGCGGACCGTTGCCGTGTCCGATAACAAGGTCATAGCCCCTTTTGATGAGCGGCACCAAATGCTGACAGGTCTCATACACATTTTGTTCCTGCTCATCAATGGTACCCTTTTGACCACTTTTCAAAAGGGCGTTTCCGCCAAATGCAATAACAGATAGTTTTTTCATACCAAAATATATTTAAAATGAAAGAAATAATCCTGAAAAAAAACCCCTTATATAGCCTGCATGAGGTTATCAAAAAGAGTTTCCCGGACCACCGGCACCAAATGCCGGCAAACAAAATCAGCACCTAATTGGGTATGGCTGAAAGGGCCTGGAAAAACACTTTAAACACCATCATACAAGTATTATAAGGGAATAGAAAATTCGCCTGCATATGTGACCTGAGGCAAAGGTAGTATTTTTGGGAAATATTTTAAAAAAATTCGAAGCAGGGGGCCGGGAAACACTATCCATACAGTTCTAATCATCCTGAATCTTGTGTAAGTAATAATTGGAAGCAAGCTCTCCGGTGATTTCATCACCGTGGATATCTCGCTGGCGAAGATGATTCTCAGCAACAAAATACTGATTGGGTGGCGTTTCTCCCTCCAGGGTGATGATGAAACCACGGGGATCCCATGAAAACACACCCGACGAACGATACACGGCATCCTCTCCCCTGTCCATATATTTTCTGATGATCTCATAGGTTTCATCTTCATACAGGTGAATGGTGGTTTCTATACCCGGACAATCGGCACAGGGTAACACACCATGGTAGGTACCGTGATAATCCAAAGACAGTTTAGCGGTGTGGTGGTCGATAAATTCCACTTCATCCGTAACAGGCTCATACCGGGATGCCTCATTCTCAGCAACCTGTTTGCAGGATCCCATCAAAAACAAAATCATCATAAGCAACCATTGAAGTTTCATATCCGTAATGTTTTTCATAATTGATGATGCAAGTTGGTTTTTTTAACAAACTAACGTAAATAATTAACGGTTTATTGGCAGGAAATGTGCAAAGAATAGCGTGTTTTGATAACAATACATTAGCAAAATATATCATACACATCAAAAGATAATGCTATATTTGTGGGCTTAATAATTAGCTAGTGCAAGACAATTCGTCATGAAAAAAAGGAACGATCTAACCATAACCTTTCCGGTCAAACTGCCCGCATTTATTCTGCTGACACTCCTGCCTTTCTTTCTTTCATTCAACGCCGGATACCACAGAGCAGACACCCCCTTAAACCCCCGCACAATCCCTGAATATGACACAGTGGCCGGCGTGGTGATGTACTGGAACCCCGGAAGCAGCAACTATGACCAGATTGTCACCGCCGTAGTGAACGGCATTCAATCACAAGCCACCGTTTTCCTGCAAACCAACAATACCGGCCACCAGCAAAATATGATCAACACCTTTAATGCTTTCGGTGTGCCGATGAATAATATCGTGTTTATTGATGTGTACGGCGACAGGATCTGGATACGTGACCACGGCCCCTTCAGCATTTATGACAATGACAGCCTCGCTTTCGTAGGCTTCGACGACCTCGCCGCAAACCACGGCGACAAGGACCTCCCCGAAAGACTGGCCAATTACTGGGAAATCAACTATTATGATTTTCCCCACATCATTTTTGACGGCGGAAACTACCTGGTGGACAGCCATAACAGACTGTATGCCACCAACAGGCTATACACAAACAACCCCCAGATCCCGCAACATCATATCGACACCATCCTGGAAACCTTCATGGGCATTGAACACATCACCACCTTCCTGCCCATGAGCGACGACTACTGGGGACACCTCGACATGCAGATCAAACTGCTCAACGACACCACCTTTATCATTAGCACGGTGGACACATGGCATGCCGATCATACCATCCTGCAGGACAATTACTCCATCCTGCAGTCGATCCAGCATCCGGAAGGGAAAACCTACCAGATCGTACAAATCCCCAAAGCACAAAACTGGAAGACCTATATCAACAGCCTGATTGTAAACAATGTAGTGCTGGTACCCATCTATAACGACCCGGCCGACGCGTTTGCCCTGCAGGCATACCAGGACCTGCTGCCTGAAAAAACAATCATCGGTATCAATTGCAACTCCATGATCGGTTGGGGTGGCGCCATCCACTGCATCACCAACCAAATCCCCCCTTTCGAAGCCCCCCTCGGCGATGACGATGACAATGGCGATGACGACAACGGTGATGATGATAACGGCGATGACGACAACGG
>REEA01000065.1 GCA_007695305.1 Bacteroidia bacterium | reverse complement strand
CTGTGTGGTCACATAGAGTCCATACCTTCTGGTGAGCTCCTGGCCCATGTGACGGTGGTATTGTTGAATCCCGACGGTAGTGAAAGCAATTTGCTGACAGCCAGCTCCTCTGCAGGATATTATGAGTTGGAGTCTGTACCCCGGGGCGAGCTCCGGCTGCGCTTCAAGGCAACGGACTATGAGCGGCTCGACGTATCCTTTCACCTTACGGGATCGGACCTTCAGCTGGACGTTAGCATGCATTATCTCTTTCCTCTTGTGGAAACGGGTGAGATCGTCGATGTGTATGCCTCCATAGCTTTCGGTGGGGGGGAGGTCACCTACGAAGGGTCAGCTCCCACGATCCTGCGCGGACTGGTATGGAGTCTCGACAGCTTTCCGGAATTTCCCATGGACCTGCACAGCATGGATGGGGCAGGACCGGGGGCCTTCGAGACACGCTTGTTCAGCCTGATGCCTGAGTCGACCCTCTTCGTGGCGGCCTATGCAGTGAATGCGCATGGTACGAGCTACGGGGAAATCATTGAGTTGGAGACAGGGCGTGACTCGGGCCGCCCTTGTCCGGAGGTGGAAAGCATTGCGGATCCCCGGGACGGTACAGAGTACCAGACGGTACAGATCGGCAATCAGTGCTGGTTGGCGGGAAATATGCACTATTTGCCGGAGGTCCACCAACCCATTGACCAGTCGGTCAGCGAAGCACGGTATTATGTATACGATTATTATGGTGAAGAGCTGGATGAGGCCTTGCAGTCGGAGCACCACGCTCACTATGGCACCCTGTACAACTGGACTGCCGCCCTTGAGGCGTGTCCGCCTGGCTGGCGCTTGCCCACCAACGCTGAGTGGGGACAACTCGTGGGCTATGTCCACCAGTCGTATCCCAATATCATGGAAAGCTATGTGGCGATTTATCTGAAGTCGTGCCGCCAGGAAGGCTCTCCGCTGGGAGGCGATTGCAACACCGGGGAGCACCCTCGTTGGGAGTATCACCCTCACTTTTATGGCAGCGGTGAGTTTGGCTTTGAAGCCTATCCGGGCGGGCGAAGGCACAGCGGAGGGTATTTCACCGACCTGGGACAGGGAGGCTATTGGTGGACCGCCACGGCCAGTGACGCCCAGGATGCCTTCCGTCGCAGCATGCATAACTACCTTAACTTTGTGGGCGGCTTTCGCTACAACAAGACACACGGCTACAGCGTACGATGTATCCTGGATCAGTAAGTGCCGGGATATACAAAAAAAACCCGACTCCGGGTATCCGACTATTGGGTAAGTGCTTTCCCCCATTGGAAAAGTGCCGGGATATAAAAAAAACCCCCGATTATGGGGGTTTGTTGTGGTTGACCGACTAGGATTCGAACCTAGACAGACAGCTCCAAAAACTGTAGTGCTACCATTACACCATCGGTCAATCCTGATTCGGGTGCAAAATTATAAAAAAACTTTTTGTTGACAATATCTTTGTTAAAATAGATGTTAAAAAGATGCTTTGATGATCCATTTTTATGTAATTTCGCAGTTCAATCACAGAAGCATAAAAAAACAGATAAACCTCTCATATCCAAATAAATCACGACACAGATGGATGACATTCTCTATCGAAAATGGAACAACTACATTGGATGGGCTCTTTTTGCCTTTGCCGCACTGATGTACCTGCTCACCATTGAGCCGACGGTCAGCTTTTGGGATGCCGGTGAGCGTATTGCCGTTTCCTATAAACTACAGATCGGCCACCCGCCGGGTGCCCCGCTTTATCAAATGATGGCCCGGTTTTTTTCATTATTTGCCCTGGGCGAGGTTTCGCGCGTAGCATTCTGGATAAATACAATGTCGGCGGTTACCGGCGGGCTGGCTGTTATGTTCCTTTTCTGGACTATCAATATTCTGGCCAAAAAGCTCATTGCCGATGGAAATGAATTATCAAAATCACAGTCATTTGCCATTTTCGGTAGTGGAATAGTGGGTGCCCTTACCCTTACTTTCAGCGACTCTTTCTGGTTTACCGCTGTTGAAGCTGAAGTGTATGTTACATCGGCATTCCTTACCGCTTTCGTCTTCTGGGCTATCCTGAAATGGGAGGCACGTGCGCATCAAAGCGATGCCAACAAATGGCTGGTACTCATATTTTATATCATAGGTCTCTCCATCGGCGTCCACCTGTTGAATCTGCTGGCTATTCCGGCCATCGTATTTGTTTATTATTTTAAAAAATATAAACCCTCAACCAAAGGTATCATCGCCACCGGCATCGTTGCAGTTGCTTTGCTCTATTTCATTCAATCCATTCTGATACCTGGTGTACTTAATTTAGACTGGCAATTTGAGCGGTTTTTTGTGAACGCCGTTGGTCTGCCTTTCCATAGTGGCACCGTCATATTTTTTGTCTTGCTTGTTGCAGGTATCATTTTTGGACTTTATATCACGCAGAAAAGGAAAATGGTGACATGGAACACCATCCTTCTGGCCTTTACATTTATCGTGATTGGATATTCTTCGTTTTTCATGCTTGTGATTCGTTCAAACGCCCATGTACCCATTAATGAAAATGCACCCAAAGATGCGTTGGCCATGAAAGCCTATCTGGGCAGGGAGCAGTATGGCGCCTGGCCTCTTCTTTATGGGCCTTTTTACAATTCACCGGTAATTGATATGGAAGATGGCACCCCCGTATGGGGAAAAAACAGGGAAACAGGCAAGTATGAGATCATCAACCCCAGGCGCGGGCTGGAACCTGTATTCGACCCCCAGTTTAAGACCATTTTTCCAAGAATGTACAGCTGGCGCAGCCAGCATGCAGCCGGATACGAAGACTGGGGTAACGTGCGTGGCAGACCGGTAAGATTCGCACGAGGTGATGGCACCACTGAAACCATTAACAGACCAACTTTTTTTGAAAATTTGCGATTCTTCTTCAGCTACCAGGTCGGACACATGTACGTACGCTATCTTATGTGGAACTTCAGTGGCAGGCAGAATGACATTCAGGGGCATGGCAGCCCTCTGGAGGGCAACTGGATCACGGGGATCCCAGTTGTAGATGAGTTGCGTTTGGGGCCGCAAACTGACAAGCCGGAGAGTATGACCTCAAACCCGGGTTATAACAGATACTATATGCTTCCTTTCCTGCTGGGTGTTTTAGGGTTTCTTTATCAGTTGAAAAGACGCCCCAATGATGCACTGGTGGTCGGTCTTTTGTTTTTTATGACCGGACTGGCCATCATCATATACCTGAATCAAACCCCTTTTCAGCCCAGGGAACGTGACTATTCCTACATCGGATCTTTTTACGCCTTCTCCATTTGGGTTGGCCTGGGAGCACTGGCTATGATCGATGCCCTGTTTAAAAAACTAAAAAGCCGTAGCGGACAGATCCGGGAGAAACAGGGAGCAATTGCAGCTATTGTCGTTACAGCCATTTGCCTTTTACTGGTACCGGTAAATATGGCCCGCGAAAACTGGAACGATCACGATCGGTCCGGCCGGTATGGAGTAAGGGACGTGGCCATCAATTATCTCGAATCCTGTGCCCCCAATGCCATTCTGTTTACCAATGGTGACAATGATACCTTCCCTTTATGGTATGTACAGGAAGTTGAAGGCATTCGTACAGACGTCAAGGTGGTCAATATGAGCCTTCTGAATACCGATTGGTACATAGACAACATGCTGCGTCGCAAAACTTACGAAGCCGACCCGGTGCCTTTTAGTTTTGAGCCGCACCAATACAGAGACGGTACAAGAGATTATGTGTATTTTGTTTCACGACTGGAAGGCTATCAAAACCTCAGGCGTATCATGGAGTTTGTTGGCAGCGACGCTTCCGGAACCCGTATTCCGACCGAACGTGGCATGGAAGACTATTTTCCCGCCAACAGGTTCCGTTTACCGGTTGATTCTGCCAAGGTGGTGCAAAACGGAACCGTAGCCCCTGAAGATGTACATCTCATTGTGGATGCCATTGAATGGGAAATGCCCGGCGGCAGAGGCCTGAACAAAAACCACGTGATGGCACTCGATTTCCTCGCAAGCAATAATTGGGACAGGCCAGTTTATTTCGCCATCACAACCGGCAGTGAATCATACATGGGCCTTGAAGCGTTTTTTCAGCTGGAAGGAATGGCTTACCGCCTTGTGCCCATAAGAAGCGAGCATGATCCAAATGAGCCTGGAAGAATCAACACCCGCATATTGTATGATAACCTGATGAACAGATTTCAATGGGGGAACATGTATGATCCGTCGGTGTATCTCGATGAAGATCATCGCAGGTTAACAGTAAGCTTCAGAAATGTTTTTCAAAGACTGGCCGCTGCACTTCTGGAAGAAAATAAACCGGATTCGGCCATTGCGGTCCTTGACAGGGCTATGGAGATAATGCCCGAACACAATGTTCCATACAACTTTTTTACTTTCCTGATGGCTGAACATTATTATGCTGCCGGTGCCTTTGAAAAGGCCAATGCAATAGCTGAAAGGATGATTGACATACACGAAGAGAACCTGAGATACTATTTCCGGTTCAGGGGCAATCTGGCAGCGCGCATAGCAAGCAAGCGGCAGGAAAGCCTTATGATGATGCAACGAATAGCACATGTGGCAGAAATGTACGAACAGGACGAATTGGCCAACAGGGCCGATGATATTTTTGATTCCTATTACGATCTTTGGATCAGAAGCTTCTGATTATAAGGTATTTATTGATGTTTCCGCCGGACTTATGCACCGGTAGTCGCAGCCTGTGTTTATATCCCGGTTAAAACACTAAATTTCAGCGTTTTTTTGGTGTATAAAAGAAAATGATTACCTTTGCACCGCAATTTTGTTTTGCCGGGTTTGAAAAGGGGGCAGTACGAGTCCCCTTCTTTTATGGTTACAAGCGATATGATTGACAAAGAGAATGTACGCAAACTTGTGGACGAGTTTCTGGAAGGAAGCTCCCTTTTTGTTGTGGAAATCAAGGTTACACCTCAAAACAGGATCATGGTTTATATAGACGGTGATCAAGGTGTTACCATCGAAGATTGTTCAAAACTCAGCCGTCATATTGAGAAAGAACTGGACAGAGACCGCGAAGATTTTGAGTTGGAAGTCTCTTCCGTGGGTGTTGGGCATCCTTTGCAGATGGTTCGGCAATACCATAACAACATAGGCAGGAGGCTGGCGGTTATTACCAATGATGAGCAGATCATAAAGGGAAAGCTGACTGAAGTTACCGAACAAGGGGTTGTTATAGAAAAAGACAAACCGGCCAAGGGAAAAAAGAAAAAGAAAGACCCCGAAACGGATATCCATAACAGGATATTTCTTCAATTTGAGGGAATCAGAGAATCAAAAGTGCAGGTGGCATTTAAATAACTGTCGGACACTGAATCCTGGTAATCATGCAGATATCAGGCCGACGCGAGCAAGATTTTTAACATTAACAGAGAAGAACAAATGGAAACAATTAACCTGGTTGAGTCGTTTTCGGAATTCAAGGAATTCAAAAATATTGACCGCTCTACCATGATGTTGATCCTTGAGGACGTATTTGGCAGCTTACTGGAGAAAAAGTATGGTTCGTCAGATAACTTTGATATCATTGTCAATATCGACAAAGGTGACCTGGAAGTATGGAGAAACCGTGTCATTGTTGAAGACGGTGAAGTTGAAGACGAAAACTCTCAGATTGCCTATTCTGATGCCATTAAAATTGAACCCGATTTTGAAATCGGGGAAGAAGTTTCAGAGCCTGTCAGGATGAGTGACTTTGGGCGCAGGGAAATTTTGGCCATAAGGCAAAATCTTGCATCCAAGATCCTTGAACTGGAAAAAGACGGCATTTACAAGAAATACCAGGAGCAGATCGGTGATCTGGTAACGGCAGAAGTGTACCAGGTGTGGAAGAAAGAAATTCTGGCGCTTGATGATGAAGACATTGAACTAATATTGCCGAAAACAGAGCAGATTCCTTCCGATTTTTACCGTAAAGGAGATACAGTAAGGGCTGTGGTTTCAAGAGTAGAGATTAAGAACAACAGTCCGCTGATCATCATCAGCCGAACATCGCCCATTTTTCTTGAAAGACTATTTGAACAGGAAGTTCCTGAGGTTTATGACGGTTTGATCACCATTAAGAAGATTGTAAGGGTGCCGGGAGAGCGTGCTAAGGTAGCTGTGGAATCCTATGATGACCGAATTGATCCCGTTGGTGCATGCGTCGGAATGAAAGGTTCGCGCATTCACGGCATCGTAAGGGAGTTGCGTAATGAGAATATCGATGTAATCAATTACACTACAAACACAAACCTTTACATCTCAAGAGCGTTAAGCCCTGCAAAAATCACTTCCATAAACATTGACGAAGAAAATAAGCGTGCAGAAGTATATCTGAAACCCGACCAGGTGTCTCTTGCCATCGGGAAAGGCGGATTCAACATCAAACTTGCCGGGTTGTTAACCGGTTACGAGATTGATGTTTATCGTGACACTGATATTGAAGGTGAAGATGTGGACATAGAGGAATTTGTTGATGAGATTGAAGGGTGGATCATCGAGGAATTGAAAAAGGTTGGATGCGACACGGCAAAGAGTGTGCTGAGCCTTACCGTGAAAGATTTGGTAAACAGGACAGATCTGGAACAGGAAACAGTGGAAGATGTGATGCGTATATTAAAAGCAGAGTTTGAATAAAATACCCTAAATTTGCAGCGTTTTTACCGGCTCCAGAAATGGATAGATAACCTAAAGCAATTTATGACTGAAGGGATCAAGACAAGAAGATTAAGTAAAGTGGCCAAGGAGTTCAATATTGGGCTGGCAACCATCGTGGAATATCTCAACAAGAAGGGAGTTTCGGTGGAAAATAACCCCAATGCCAAAATTTCCGAGGAGGCCTATGGTTTGTTATTGCAGGAATTTCAGAGTGAAAAGAACCTGAAAGAAGCAACGCGGAAAGCTGGTTTAAACATCCTGAAGAGGGAATCCATTTCCATGGAAAAGGAGCCTAAGCCTTCCAGGGAAGAAAAAGAAACCGAAGGAAAAGAGGAAGAACTGCTCATAAAGGATATCAAAGGTCCTGCAAAGGAAATAGAGGTGCCCGGGCAAGATAAACCCGCAGAGGATCCTTCAGCTGGTAAAGATAAGGAAGACTCCGCAAAAGCCGGTCTGAAGATTGTCGGAAAAATTGACCTCGAGGACCAGAAGAAAAAACCTGAGCCGGTCGAAAAACCGGAAAAAGAAAAAGAAGAGCCGTCTAAAGCAGAAGAACCTGTTGAGAAGAAGGAAGAAGATATCGGAAAAGATAAAACCGAAAGCAAGCTGAAGGTTTTAGGTAAGATTGATCTGGAAGAGAAAAAACCAAAAAAGAAAAAAGCCAGGGCAAAAAAGGAAGCGGAAGCTGAACCGCAGGAGAAGAGAGAAGAAAAAGTGGCTGAAAAAGCTGCCAAGGAAGAAGAACCGGCGATTGCTGAGGCAAAAAAGAAAGAAGAACCTGCAAAACCGGAGGCAGAACCGGTGGAAAAACCACCCATTGAAGATGCAAAAGCAACTTCAGAACAAAAGGAAAAAACAGAGGCCCCGGCAACAGAACATTATCAAACCCAGTTTAAAAAACTGGACGGGCCTGTTATTCTTGGAAAAATGGACCTGCCGGATCCTAAAGAAACAACGAAAAAACCGGTAGCCTCCTCTTCCGATCCCGGGAAAGCCAAGAAAAGAAAGCGTAAGCGAATCAGGAAAGACAAAGCTGCTGAACAGCCAGCACCTCAGCAGGACAAAAAAACGGTCAAGCAAGAAGGAAAACCCAAAAAATCCGGTAAGAAAGAGCAAGTTCGGCCGGAAGTTTCGGAAGAAGAAATTTCAAGGCAGATCAAAGAAACACTCGCCAATCTCAGTGGAGCAGGGAAGTCGAAAGCAGCCAAGCACCGCCGCATGAAAAGAGACATCATGCAACAGCAAAAAGAAAGGGAAAAAGAACAAGCTGCATCCGACCAAAAAACACTCCAGGTTACAGAATTTATCTCAGCTGCCGAGTTGGCCAGCCTGATGGATGTTTCTGTAAACGAGATCATTTCCACATGTCTGTCAATGGGCTTGTTTGTATCCATCAACCAGCGGCTTGATGCTGAAACCATCACCATTGTTGCCGATGAATTTGGTTTTGAAGTGAATTTTGTGAGTGCCGATTCCCAGGAAGTGCTGCAAGAAGAAGATGATGATCCGGCCGATCTCTCGGAACGTGCCCCCATTGTTACGGTAATGGGCCATGTCGACCACGGTAAAACATCGTTGCTGGATCAGATACGCCACTCCAACATCATTGCCGGTGAAGCAGGTGGTATCACCCAACACATCGGTGCCTATTCTGTGGAGCTGGATAATGGAAAATTCATTACTTTCCTCGATACCCCCGGCCACGAAGCCTTTACCGCCATGCGCGCGCGCGGTGCCAAAGTAACCGATGTGGCCATTATCGTGGTTGCCGCCGACGATAGCGTGATGCCTCAAACCGTTGAGGCTATAAACCACGCACAGGCAGCAGGCGTACCCATCGTTATCGCCATCAATAAAGTAGATAAGGAAAATGCCAATCCGGAAAAGGTAAAGGAAGAACTGGCAAATATCAATATTCTTGTGGAAGATTGGGGTGGAAAATATCAAAGCCAGGAAATATCGGCAAAAAAAGGAGAAAACATTGACAACCTTCTGGAAAAAGTACTTCTGGAGTCGGAAATGCTGGAACTTACATCAAACCCGAAAAAAGGTGCCAACGGAACAGTGATCGAATCTTCTTTGGACAAAGGCCGGGGATATGTTTCAACCATCCTGGTGCAAAACGGTACATTGCGAGTCGGTGATATTGTTGTGGCAGGTATTACACACGGCAAGGTAAAAGCGATGTTCAATGAAAGAGGACACCGGATCACGGAAGCAGGACCATCTACTCCCGTGCTTATTCTGGGCCTTGATGGTGCACCCCAGGCCGGTGACACTTTCAGTGTCATGAAATCGGAAAGCGAAGCAAAAAATATCACCACAAAACGGCAACAGCTGTTTCGCGAACAGGGATTACGTACCCAGAAACATATTACACTCGATGAAATCGGTCGCCGAATTGCCATTGGGGACTTTAAAGAATTGAACGTGATCGTGAAAGGGGATGTGGACGGTTCTATAGAGGCTTTGAGCGACTCCCTCCTTAAACTGTCAACGGACGAAATACAGGTTAACATCATCCATAAAGCCGTTGGTCAAATCACAGAGGGAGACGTGCTGCTGGCATCTGCCTCCAACGCCATCATTATTGGATTCCAGGTAAGACCCTCCGTAGCCGCTAGAAAACTCGCGGAGCAGGAACAAATTGATATTAGGTTGTACAGCGTGATCTATAATGCCATCAATGAGCTGAAATCGGCCATCGAGGGTATGCTCTCTCCTGAAATTGAAGAAAAAATAACGGCAAACCTTGAAATTCGCGAAGTATTTAAAATCTCAAAAGTAGGTACAATTGCCGGTTGTATGGTGCTCGACGGCAAGATTACAAGAAATGCCAGGGTTCGCCTCATCCGCGACGGTATCGTGGTATATACCGGGTCGCTGGGATCACTCAAACGGTTTAAGGATGACGTTAAAGAAGTCGCCACAGGCTATGAATGTGGTTTGAATATCGAAGGATTTAATGACATCAAAGTCGGCGACATTATCGAGGCCTTCCAAACCGTAGAAATAGCAAGGAAGCTAGGTTAAAGATTGGTCTGCATCCGGGTCGGCGACAAACCCCATGATAAACGGCGCCGGACCGATGATTGATTTCTTTTTGAAAACGGATATACCGGGCATTGTTTCCGAATACAAACTCCACCTCTTTTTGAACGATGTTTTTTGTTTTTGAGCATCCTGATTTGCTGATCTAAAAAAATGTATTGTTATGACTCATCTTTCTTTTGATGCCGGGCAGTCTGCCCGATTTATATCCCCGGATGAAATGGCATTGTTTGATCGGGAGATATCTCTTCACAGAAACAATATTTACGAGAAAAAGGGTAAAGGCAACGATTTTTTGGGTTGGGTCACGCTGCCGGAGGAAATGCCCGGTCAGTTATTAAAACAGCTACAGGCAGACGCTTTGCACATCAGGAGTCAGTCAGAAGTCGTTGTGGTCATTGGCATCGGGGGTTCTTACCTGGGTGCCCGCGCAGTGATCGAAGCCCTCTCAGGTGGCATGCCGTTTAAAAATACCGGACAATTGAATCCTGACCCGGAAATTTTATACGCCGGACATCATCTCGATGAAGACTATCATTATGCGCTACTGCAATATCTCGAAAACAAGGATTACACGCTAATTGTCATATCCAAATCCGGGACTACCACGGAGCCTGCTATAGCTTTTCGCCTACTGCGCAAACATCTGGAAGAGAAGTATGGTGTGCAGGAGGCCTCGCGAAGGATTTACGCCATTACAGACGCCAGCCGCGGTGCTCTCAAGCAGCTGGCTGATGAACAGAAGTACAAAAGCTATGTTATCCCGGATGATGTGGGTGGCCGTTATTCGGTACTTACCCCGGTCGGTCTGTTGCCCATTGCCGTTGCAGGCTACAACATTGAATCATTAATGGCCGGTGCTGCCGCAATGGCTGAACATCTGAAAAAACAAGACAAGCTGCAGCAAAACCCTGCATCAAAATATGCTGTGCTCAGGAATATTCTGTACAATAAAGGAAAACACATTGAAATTCTCGCCACCTATAACCCTTCACTGTTGTATATGATTGAATGGTGGAAACAGCTTTTCGGAGAAAGCGAAGGAAAGGAAGGAAAAGGAATATTTCCGGCGGGTGTGGGATTTACAACTGATCTGCATTCTCTGGGCCAATATATCCAGGAAGGTAAAAGAAGCATATTCGAAACAGTTATCAGCGTTGGGAATACACGTCACTCTCTATCTATTCCTGAAGACGGGCAAGACCTGGACGGTCTGAATTACATCGCCGGCAAGCGTTTAAGCTTTGTAAACGAGATGGCCTCCCGCGGTACCATGATGGCCCATCTGGAAGGAGAGGTGCCAAATCTTGAGATTCATCTTCCGGCAATTAATGAAACCACACTTGGAGAGTTGATCTATTTCTTTGAAATGAGCTGTGCCCTGAGCGGATACATTTTGGATGTTAACCCGTTTGACCAGCCGGGAGTAGAGGCTTATAAAAGGAATATGTTTCAGTTGCTGGGCAAACCCGGTGCCTGATGACAACTTTTTTATATACGGTTTTCTTTTCCAAAACAACCCCGGCAGAGAGGCTCGTAAGCATCCGTTTCGCCCAGTAGAACCAGTTTTTCGTTGGCTACCGTACGGTGCGAGTATTGTGCAAGACTGCCACATTTTACGCAAATGGCGTGTACTTTTGTGATATATTCGGCCATGGACAGAAGCGCCGGCATCGGGCCAAAAGGCTTGCCTTTGAAGTCCATATCCAGTCCTGCCACGATCACACGGATGCCCGCGTTGGCCAGCTGGTTACACACATTCGGCAGCTCGCTGTCAAAAAACTGTGCTTCGTCAATACCAACCACATCCACATCATTGGCCATCAGCAGAATGTTGCCGCTGGCAGGCACAGGGGTCGACATGATCTCATTCTCATCATGAGAAACTACTTTTTCTTCGTCATAGCGTGTATCTACCCCCGGTTTAAAGATCTCAACCTTTAAACGTGCAATTTTGGCCCGCTTTAAACGTCTTATTAATTCCTCCGTTTTCCCGGAGAACATGCTACCGCATATCACTTCTATCCATCCGCGATTTTTTGTGCGGGCCACATCATTTTCCAAAAACATCGATCAGGACTGGTTTTCTTTTTTACACTTCAATGGGTAACACAAAAATAAACAATATCTTTACACCGTTTTGTATCCTGATGCATGTTTATTTCTAAAAATCAGAAAGAGCATAAGTGATAAACCACCGGTATTTAACCCAATCTTATATATGAATACTACAACATTAAAGGATGATATTGTTCGGCTATTGGAAGAGATTGTGAATCGATCACACCGGATCAATCACCACCATCCTGCAAAAGACCTTTTACTGGAAATTGATTTGGCACAAGACGACCTGCGCATGCTTTACAGGCGGCTGGAAATGCTTAAAGCGCTGACTATGGAAGCTGAGCAGCCGAATCCCGCGGATCTGCCCATTGCTCCTGCTGAAGACAGCACAAATGTGGATGCGAAAACTTCGCCGGTATCTCCCGAAGTCGAAGACCGTGCTTTGGAACCTCCGGACGCGGGCAGGGAGGAGATTATTGGAGAGAAAGAAGATGAACGGGTTTTTTCTGATCCGGAACATCAAATTCCTGCTTCTGAAGAACAGGAGAAAGCCGTTGATGAGCACGACGACAATGCATCTGTTCCGGCTTCCGGTGACCATACGAAAGAAGTGTCATCCCCTGCCGAACAAAATACTTCCATTCCTGCTACTCCACCACCACCGCCACCGCCGGTGGAAAAAGAAAAATCCGGCAATGGCAACAAAGCGCTCATAGATATTTTGGCTCAATACAGGAATACAACCATTGGTGATCAGTATCTGCAGGAGGATGACAACAGTTTACACAAGCGGATTGCGTCCAACAAGGAAGACAGGAGCATAGGCACCCGTATGCAGCAACAACCCATCAAGAACCTTAAAGAAGTGATCGGCGTGAACGAGAAGTTCTTGTTCATTAATGAGTTGTTTAACGGCAACATCCAGGAATACCATCAGGCGATAGCGAACCTTAACGAGATGAATGACATCAGAACGGCATTCGATTATCTGAATAAGCTGGGCATGGAGCATTCATGGGATGCAGGCAGGTCGGCAACGACCATTGAAAAACTGGCCAACTACGTGCAGAGAAGGTATATGCACCAATAGTTTTCAGGGATAAGAAACTTGCAGATATGTCCGGTCTTATCATTGTTCCAACACCTGTGGGTAACCTGGAGGACATAACGCTCCGGGCGCAGCGAATTCTGCGGGAGGTAGATTATGTTCTTACTGAAGATACCCGGGTAACCGGAAAGCTGTTGAAGCACTTTGACATCTCTGTCAGGATGATGACCTACCATCAGCACAATGAACACAAGGTTTTGCCCGGTTTAATGGAACGACTTCGATCAGGTATTCGTTTTGCCCTTGTTAGTGATGCCGGCACACCGGGCATTTCAGACGCCGGTTTTCTCCTTGTGCGCGAATGCGTAAGGGAAGGTGTTCCCGTTGAGGTTTTGCCCGGGCCTACGGCTTTTGTTCCGGCTCTTGTTGCCAGCGGACTGCCTTGTGATCGCTTTTGCTTTGAGGGGTTTCTGCCGGTGAAAAAAGGCAGAAAGTCACGACTGGAAGGCCTGGCAGGCGAAACACGCACAATGGTCTTTTACGAGTCACCCCATCGCCTGCTTAAAACCCTGATTTCTTTTGCCGATGCTTTTGGCCCGGAACGGCAGGCGTGTGTTTCGCGCGAGATCAGTAAGTTACATGAAGAACACGTGAGAGGTTCCCTGGCTGAACTCGTTGATATATTTGGTCAGCGAAGCGTAAAAGGGGAGATCACCATCGTAGTATCAGGACTTGTCATCTAGCTTCAGTACAGCCATGAATGCCTGCTGTGGAACTTCTACATTACCCACTTGCCGCATCCTCTTTTTCCCTTTTTTCTGTTTTTCAAGAAGCTTACGTTTCCTGCTGATGTCACCACCGTAACATTTGGCGGTAACGTCTTTGCGCAATGCTTTCACAGTTTCGCGCGCAATAATCTTCGATCCTATGCCCGCCTGAATAGCAATGTCGTATTGCTGACGGGGGATGAGCTCACGCAACTTGGAACATATGCGTTTGCCGAATTCGAAGGCATTTTCCCGGTGTATCAGGGCCGATAATGCATCCACATGTTCACCGTTGAGCAGAATATCCAGTTTGATCAGGTTAGACGGTCTGTATCCGATGGGATGATAGTCGAAGGAAGCATATCCCCTGGAGATGGTTTTCAGACGGTCGTAAAAGTCGAAGACGATTTCTGAAAGAGGCATCTCAAAAGTCATTTCTACCCGGTCGGTGGTAAGGTAAACCTGGTTTTTCACGATGCCCCGCTTGTCGAGACAGAGGGATAACACAGGGCCTATATAATCAGATTTGGTGATGATCTGGGCAGAAATATAAGGTTCTTCAATGGATTCCAGTTCGTTAGGTCCCGGCAAGTCAGAGGGGTTGTTCACCACCTTCTTTTCTCCCTTTTTGGTGAATGCATGATAAGAAACGTTGGGAACAGTATTGATCACCGTCATGTCAAACTCCCTTTCGAGACGTTCCTGAACGATTTCCATGTGCAACATCCCCAAAAACCCGCATCTGAAGCCAAATCCTAAAGCAGCTGAAGACTCCGGTTCATAGGTGAGTGATGCGTCATTGAGCTGCAACTTTTCCATCGCGGTCCGCAATTCTTCAAAATCATCTGTATCAACAGGATAGATGCCCGCAAACACCATGGGCTTAACATTCTCGAATCCTTTAACGGCCTGACTGGTAGGTCCTTTCACATGGGTAATGGTGTCGCCTACTTTTACCTCCCTTGCGTCCTTGATGCCGGAAATAATATAACCCACATCCCCTGCCGAAATTTCTTTACGCGGATGCTGGGCAATTTTCAATACACCTACTTCGTCGGCATGGTATTGCTTTTTGGTATTCATGAACTGCACATGGTCGTGCTGCCGGATTTTTCCGTCATAGATCCTGAAATAAGCTACTACACCCCGAAAAGGATTATAAACCGAGTCAAAAATGAGGGCTTTGAGCGGTGCCTCCGGATCTCCTTTTGGGGGAGGAATACGCTCAATGATGGCCTCTAGTATATTTTCGATACCAAATCCAAGCTTGCCACTGGCCGGTATGATCTCATCGGGATCACAACCGATCAAATCAACAATCTGGTCTGTAACTTCTTCGGGCATGGCACCCGGCAGATCCATCTTGTTCAGCACGGGAATGATTACCAGATCATGGTCGAGAGCCAGGTAAAGATTGGATATGGTTTGTGCTTCTATTCCTTGCGATGCATCTATAATGAGCAAGGCCCCTTCACATGCCGCAATCGAACGCGAAACTTCATAACTGAAATCAACATGCCCGGGAGTATCGATGAGATTTAACTTAAAGACTTCACCTTCAAGAGCATAATCCATCTGGATAGCATGACTTTTTATAGTGATGCCCCGCTCTCTTTCCAGATCCATGTTGTCCAGAACCTGGTCCTTGAAATCCCGTTCCGTAACGGTGTTGGTCATCTGCAGCATACGGTCGGCAAGGGTGCTTTTCCCGTGATCAATATGGGCAATAATGCAAAAATTGCGAATGTTTTTCATAGCCTGCAAAATTACAACTAAAAACGGTATTTTTTTATTTTTCCGATGCTGTTTTAATACCCGTTATTACTCATCTGAACAAATTTTCATTAATTTTGGCCATTAACAGGAAACAAAATAAAAACCCTGATTTGTCGTATTGACATAAAGGTATCATCAACACCGTAACAGATAAGAACAAGACCAATCTCATGAAATATAACCCCATTCCCCTCCTATTGTTTGTTCTGTTCTTTTTGCCTCATCTGCAGAGTCAGACCATTTTTCCCATTGATACCATTGTGGATGAGCAAAACATTATTGCCTGCGAAGGTATTTTTACAGACAGCAGCCTGGGTGATTCACTGATTGCCTATAATCCCAACGAAAGCCACCAGCTTACATTTGTGAGTACCGACCCCGGCCAGTCTTTCCTGGCTTTCTCTTTTGACATGTTCGGATTAGGTAACGGCGATACATTGTATGTGTATGATGGCCCTGACAGTTCATGGCCGCTGATCGTGGCAGCTACCCATCAGGCTCTGTCCGGTGAGATCATCTATGCATCAAACGAAAGCATCCACTTCCATTTTGTGTCTTCTGATTTTGATCCGGATGATCCGGACGATGTCGGGGGCCGTTTAGGCTGGTATGCACCCTTTCAATGCCTGGACCTGTGTGCGCTTTTTACCGCATCCATTGAAACTGACGATCCCTCCGACCTGATGCAGTGCCCGGAGGACCCGCAGGAAGTTACATTTTATGGTTCGGCCACTTATTTGCCGGAAAATTTTGATTACGATCCCATCAACTTTCTGTTTACATGGATCATAGAAGAAGAAACTTTTTCCGGCCCGCAGGTATCGTATCTGTTTGAGGAACCGGGTGCGTATACCATCCGGCTGATCGCAGAAGACGCAATTACCGGTTGCATTGCCACTGCCGTTGAAGTCCTGATGGTGGGCACCATCCCAACATTTACCGGTACAATGCCTTCCGATACCATTGTGTGTGCAGAGGAAAATTTCACCCTTACGGGCATTGCGAACCCAACTACATGGACAGGTTTTCCAATTGCTGTGGAGGAGGATCCGCCATTTTTGATTGGACTTGAAGAGACCTTTTACGAGTCATCCCTGTTTTTTGATGTGTTTTCGGAAGGGCTGGAGGTTCTGTCAGCAGAGGATTTTGACCGGATATGCGTGTATGTGGAACATGTTGATCAGTCGCAGCTGAAGTTTGAGTTGGAGTCTCCCGACGGTGTTGTGGTGCAATTAAAAGACATTGGCGGTCCCACTGCCAACCTGGGTGAACCTGTGGTGTGGAATGATGACATACCCGGCAAACCCTACGCATATTGCTTTTCGCCCTTCCCTCAGTATGGAACCTTCGCCGAAACAACGGCCCTGTTTCATGAATATACCGACAATGCCGGCAATTATTACTTTAATGCCCTTTATATGCCACCCGGTAATTATACCCCGGAGGAAAGCCTGAATGCATTCGCGGGCAGCCCGTTGAATGGCACATGGACCATGCGGATTGAAGATGTAACCATTGGAGAAACGGGCCATATTTTTGGATGGAGCTTGCTTTTTGATGATCAGTTTTATCCTGACTCCCTGATATTTACCCCTGAGATTGTTCAGGAACAATGGTACAGGGATGGAGTGGCCATTCCCGGCAACCCGGCTACCACAAACATCACTGAGGCCGGCGAATATACCTTTCTGTTTGAAGTGACCGACAACTTTGGCTGTATTTACGACACCACCTTCGTTGTAGAAGTATTGCGGCTACCAAGGGCAGAGATCATTTCAGAACTGGAAATCCCGATATGTGAAGGTGATTCAACGCTGCTTACAGTATTACCGCTCAACAGCGACGGCTTCAGCTGGAAATACCAGTGGCAGCTGGGAGGTGTTGACCTGCCCGGAAGGACGTACGACACACTCATGGTAAAAGAGCCTTCGCTATATACGGTCATGATCAGTGAACCCAACGTATTTAACACGGACACACTTTGGTGCCTGAACTTTTTTGAAAAAGATGTTACCGACCAGAATTGTGATCTTACCATTCCCAATGTTTTTACACCCAACAATGATGGCATCAATGATCTGTTCGAAATACGGAATCTTGAACATTATCCAAATGCACAGATCGTGATTTACAACCGCTGGGGAAGCAAGGTATTTGAGCACAATGATTACTACAACAACTGGTGGGATGGGAATAATGTTCCTGATGGAACCTATATTTACATACTTCGTTATACCCGGATGGGGAAAACCCGATACGCTGAAGGTACTGTGACCATCATACGATGAGGTTATTCACCCATTGCCTGCTGCATTTTTCCGATAATGACCGCGAAGTATTTTTTACGCAGCGTCAATATTTTACAATTAATTTTTGTGTTTTGGATGAAAGCATTAATTTTGGGGCTTTCAATTTTCCATTATACAAAAATAAGTGACAAACTATGGCCAAAACGGAAGACCCCAAAGGGGGTATATTTAAACGGATTCTTGACAAGGTTGAGATCATTGGCAATAAATTGCCGCAACCCGTCACCTTATTTGCGATCCTGATTGTTGTTGTGCTGCTGTTATCATGGATATTCAGTGGTGTATCGGTAGTCAGGCCCGGCACGGGTGGAGATACGGGTGTTGAAGCAGAATTCATAGTTGTGGAGAACCTGCTCACCAAAGAGGGTATTCAGCGGATATTCACCAGTATGGTTAATGTATTTGCCACATTCCCTCCCCTTGGGCTGGTGTTGGTGGTTATGCTGGGAATTGGTGTAGCAGAGCATACAGGTATGATCGCTGTAGCTCTCAGGGTGTTTGTTTCCAAAGTGCCCAAATATCTGATCACATTTTCCATTGTTGTTGCGGGGATGGTTAGCTCTGTAGCTGCTGATGCAGGCTATGTTGTGCTGATACCTATGGGGGCAGCTCTGTTTATGGGCATGGGCAGGCATCCGCTCGCCGGTATTGCCGCGGCCTTTGCCGGGGTGTCCGGGGGGTTCGGTGCGAACTTCCTGCCCACCGGCCTCGACCCCATGATCGCGGCTTTTACAGAACCTGCCGCCAATATCATCGATTCCGCCTACACGGTCAACCCCCTATCCAACTATTACCTCATGGCTGCGTCAGTGCCTTTGGTAGGGATTGCCGGAACCTGGGTGACAGAAAAAATCGTAGTACCCAGGCTGGGAGAATACCGTCCCGATGGTGATCTGGTTTTCGAAGAATCCAGCAATGATGTGAAACCCCACGAACGTAAGGCACTCAACTGGGCATTACTATCCATCCTCGTTGTGATTGCCCTGGTTGCTGTAGCCGTTGTTCCATCCAATGGTTTGCTTCGCGGCGAATTCGACGAAGTAACCGGCAGCCATAGCTTCAGACCATTTTACGACTCCCTGGTACCCATCATGTTTATCATCTTCTTCGTGGGCGGCCTGGTATATGGCATTGTGTCAAAAACGATCAAAAACGACAAAGACGTCTCGGATATGACGGCCAAGTCAATGTCTACCATGGGACTGTACATTGTGATCGCTTTTGTGGCTGCACAATTTGTTGCATATTTCAACTGGTCAAACCTGGGTAGCATCCTTGCCGTAAAAGGATCCGACGGCCTTGAAGCCATCGGCTTTACCGGCATACCTCTCCTGGTTGCTTTTATCATCATCGCCTCATTGGTGAACCTGATCATGGGCAGTGCCTCCGCCAAGTGGGCGCTGCTTGCTCCAATATTCGTTCCCATGCTGATGCTTATGGGATATGCACCGGAGGTAACCCAGGCAGCCTATCGTATCGGCGACTCATATTCCAACATCCTTACACCCTTGTTGCCTTATTTCCCGCTGGTAATCGTATTTGCCCAGAAATATGACAAAACCGCCGGTATAGGTACGCTCATATCCATGATGTTGCCCTATGCCGTAGCGTTTATGATTGCAAGGATACCTATGTTTATTATCTGGATATGGATCGGACTGCCTCTTGGTATTGAAGGGCCGATTTACTACGAACCCGATTCAACACGACCCGAAGCCCTTCAGATCATAGAAGAAAAAGCAGTAATTGATGAAGAATTACCCGAAAACACAGTGGTAATTGAAACCATTGAATGACGAGTTTATTGAAATAATTGAAAGACCCCGGCAAAACCGGGGTCTTTTGTTTTTGGCTTGTTTATGGATTGACCCGGCCAAAAAACCACAGCCGGCCTGCGGTTGTAAAAAAGTTTGAAAAGGAGTTTCCGGGGAGGAATAAAAAAACCAGTGTATCTTTGTATGTCATGAACCGAAAGAACGAAACAGAGATTGGGCCGGGAGACGGGAGCTGAGAGCCGGAAGAGGGACAAAAGAGCGACTTTTTGACCTTTCGACCTTTCGACCTTTCGACTTTTCGACCTTAATAACAAACACACATGAACAATCAATCTCAGGAGCACTGGAAATGGCGGTTTGACATGGTGCAGGCCATGGTGCTCACCCTGGATATGGATCGTTTTGGTGTAAAGGCATTGTACCTGATCGGAAGTGTTAAAACCGGGAATCCCGGACCCTGTTCAGATATAGATTTGCTCGCGCATTGTGAGAATGACCCGGGCAAGCAGGCATTGTTAAAGACATGGTTCGAAGGGTGGGGGTTATGTCTGACGGAAATAAACAATAAAAATACTTGCTTTGAAACAAAAGGCAGCATGGTAGACCTGCATATCATTACAGATCATGATATAAAAAACAAAACCAGCTTTGCTACCATGCTCGATTCGGTTTCAAACAGTGCCAAACTTTTGAAAAAAGCATCTGCCCATGAATGACCTGTACTTTTTTGTTTCTGATCTCCACGGCAATGTTTCCCGTTATGAAAAACTGTTTTTTCAGATCGGGCGAAAACAACCCGCTGCTGTTTTTTTCGGGGGCGACCTGTTGCCATCCGGCCTCACATACAGGGCAAACAGCAAAGCACCTGCCGTCCCTTTTGTGGATGGGTTTTTGGCTCCCTCGTTGAAAAAGCTGAAACAAAAAATGGCCCTCCATTACCCGGAAATATTTATCATTTTGGGAAACGACGACAAACGCAGCGAAGAGGCCACTTTCCTTAAATATGAAGAAGAGGGTTTATGGCATTATATGCATATGAAGAAGAAACCACTCGGACGATTTACCGTTTACGGTTATGCCATGGTGCCGCCTACCCCCTTTATGCTGAAAGACTGGGAGCGTTACGATGTGTCGAGGTATGTGGACCCGGGATGCATCCATCCCACTGAAGGGTTTCGCACCGTTGCTCCCGATGTGGATGTTGCATTTGTAACCATCAAGGACGAGCTGCAACAACTGGCCGGAGAAGATGACCTCTCCCAAGCCATCTTTTTGTTTCATTCACCACCCTACAAAACCAAACTTGACCGTGCAGGGCTTGATGGCGTTAGGGTAGATCATGTTCCTGTGGATGTACATGTGGGCAGTATAGCGATCAAAGAGTTTATTGAGAAACGCCGCCCCTTGTTAACCCTGCATGGACATATTCACGAATCGGCAAAGATTACCGGCAGCTGGAAAGAAAAAATTTCAGACACGGTGGCCTATTCAGCAGCTTATGAAGGACCCGGACTTGCTTTGGTCCATTTCAACAGCAAATGCTTTATGAGCGCCGAACGAATCATCCTTTAGGAAGTCATTTGCCCTTTTTGCCGTAAATTTGTATTCTGTAACTTCCCGAAAACATAAATAACCTCAGACTTGTTAAGAGGTTATTCAAGCTCTGTGTGGCGGGAAAAATCATACGATATGTCAGTAACGGATATAGAAAAAAAATATGAGAACGCATGCAAGCTGGTGCACCGGAGACGACTGGCCGATGCATTGGTAATACTCAGGCAGCTAGCCATTGACTCCGGGAAGGAGTTTCTGCTTGAACCGCTGGGAAACCTTCAGTCCACCTATGAACAGTTGCTGAAGCATACCTTTTCCGGGGTGAAAGACCCTGAGCGTGACAATATTTATGCTTACCTGATGCGCTCACTTCTGGAACAGGCCGACCAACTCAGGGAGTTCAACCTGATGGAGGCAGGAAAGGGGCATATTTTTTTTCTGAAAAAAGAGCTGCAACGCACCAAAAGATTGGAGCACAATGAAGCCATGCAGCTTTTGGAAGATCTCGTTTTTGACGATGAACTGGCAGGTTTGCTCAGGGATGTGAAAGTAGGAGATGCAGGAGACTCCTCCGACCGTGAAAAAGCACTGGTAAAACTGTTTCATGTCACATGGCTTACTGATAAATACTCCGAAGAAGAGATCAGGTTGCTGCAAACCCTGTGCGATAGCGAAAAATTGCCCTGGCACGATAAAGCTATGAATGTTAGTGCCATAACTCTTAGTCTGCTTCGTTATTTTGATGTCAATAAGTTTTTATTGCTGTTCAGGTTTATTGATAAAAAACAAGAGTTTGTATGGGAAAGGGCCTTCGTGGGTTTGGTAATATGCTTTATGAAATATAATGACCGTTATCCGCTGTATCCATTACTGAAAGAAAAAACCATAGAGTTGCAGTCATTCCCGTTTGTTGAACAGCACATTGAATCCATTTTACTTCAGTATGCAAAATCGCGGGAAACGGAAAGAATTAAAAGGAAATGGGAAGAGGAGATCTTGCCGGCCATGATGAAGATGCGCCCCAAAATTGAAGAAAAACTTGATTTGGATAATATCTTTTCCGATGCGCCGGAAGAAGAAAAGAACCCCGATTGGGAAACCGTTTTTGAAGACTCACCAGACCTTTTGAATAAATTGCAGGAGTTCACTGAAATGCAACTGGATGGCATGGATGTGTTCATCAGTGCATTTGCCCAGCTAAAGCATTTCCCGTTTTTCAGGGAGATCAGCAACTGGTTTGTTCCCTTTTATGCTGAAAATCCTGCCGTTAAACCGGCCGTGAAAGATTCCGGGAAGGGAATAGACCTGACCCCGCTGGTTGAGAAAATGGAGCATACATATTTTATGTGTAACTCCGATAAATATTCTTTTTGTTTAAACCTGGCCATGGTTCCCGACCAGCAAAAATCCATGATGATGAATATGCTAAATGCGGAGATGGAAAACATTTCAGAGCTGGAAAAAGATCAGGAGCTGCTGGGAGACATTGCCCGTACCAAAAGTATATTTACACAGTATTTTCAGGACCTTTATCGCTTTTATAAATTGCATCCCTGGAGAAACTCCTTTGAAGATATTTTTGATCTGGATATGGATCTCCATGAAACGGTCTTCCTGAAACATCTGACCATCGAAGGGAAAACCATCAGAAACCTTGCAGAGTTCCTCTTTGAAAAGGGGTTTTATGAGGATGCACTAAGATTGTTTCAGTCTATCCTGGATCGGGACAAAAGCAAAACAGAGCTGTTTGAGAAAATTGCATTTTGTTATGAGAAAACCGGAAAAGTGGCCGATGCCTACGGCTTTTATCAAAAAGCAGACCTGTTGGAAGGAGGCCGTTTGTGGATCATAAAAAAGCTGGCCTGGTGCTGTAAGCACTTAAACAACTGGGAAGAAGCTTTATCTTATTATCAGCAGGCCGAAAAGCTAGACATGGATGACATGCGCACACAGGCAAATATCGGGCAGTGTCTCATTCATCTGGAGCGTTATGAGGAAGCCCTTCAATATTACTTTAAAGTGGAAGTACTTGCTCCCGAGAATGAAAAGATCAGGAGACCCCTTGCATGGTGTTCATTTCTGCTGGGCAAGTTTGAAGTCGCGGAAGATTATCTCAATCGGCTGTTGGCGGGTGATCCCCAAAACCATTTCGACCTGATGAACCTTGGACATGTATACTGGTGCAGGGGAGAAGCTGTTAAAGCTGCAGAAACCTATCTGGACAGCATACTTGCCTGGAAAAGTATACGCGACTTCGAGGCGTCTTTCAATGAAGACAGAAAGCATCTTGTCCGGCATGGCTTAAAGAAAAATGATTTGGACCTGATGCTCGATTATGTAAAGATCCAAATCAGAAATCGTCAAAAATAATCAGGAATTTTTTTACTCATCGCGCAGCGTTTCCTTCTTTTTTTTCGTCTTATAATTGAGTACAAAAACAGATTGTACATTTTGTTCTTTGAATATTGTCAGAATACAATACCAATAATCGCTTCCCGGAGTATTTTATGCCCGGGTGTTTTTCTCCTTTTTCAATATATTTTCATTTTTTTAGGTTTTGTATTCGTTTCAGGGGATACGGAAATGGCCGCCTTATTGCTTCGAAAGCTACACCAAGGCGATGAAGCCCAAAAACAACATTAACCAATAACAACTAACCGGGCGGCCATTTCCCTGAAACGCTTCAGGCAAATCTGAGAAAGCATGCATCTGTGTTCAGCATGCAACATGAATAAACTCCCGTTTGAGCGACCACCAAAACATTGCTTGAACGGGTGTTTTTTTTCGGGTAGCAAAGCAATGTGTATTTGCATGCTCACCGACGGCCATCATTGAACTGGTTGTTTTGTTAATCAATCATAGCAGCGTTGAAACGTAAAATTCGAAATATAAGGCTTTCTCTGATCCCGTTTCTTGCCTTTGCGGCCCTCTTTTATGCCTGTCAGAAAGAAACGGAAATGGATGAATTTCCCGGTTCACTTATTGTTGAACTGCGAGAATCATTTGTGGAAAATGAGCGTATCCCGGCCATATATGTGGTAACACAGGAAGAATTCCCTTGTGCAAACTTTTATATCGACTATACCTACTCACATACTGAAGGGCAACGAAACATAAGATTCAACAGGCTGGTACTGCCTGGCAACTGCCTCACCGCATTCGGCAGGGCAAAAGCATTTATTGAATTGGAGTCCATGCATGATGGGATACACAACGTCCATCTGGAAGTGAATAACGACAAGCTTTTAACGGAGTTTCACCTGGCCACAGACATCTTAACCGTTGAAATGCCCCTGGGGAAAATATGGAGCATACAATTTCCTGAAACTATGATGTACAGGCTATCAGATGATTACGTTTGGGGGTATGTACATGCAATAGCACCGCAAAGTCATAACGACTATTCGCAATTTTTCAAGCAACTCACGGAAGCGGGTGCAGAGGAAAAACAACTGGAACCGGGCAACTACGGATTCTTTCGCGTTGGCGAGGATTCCTTTGTTCTATTTGTGCACGAGATGCACTTCCACCCGGAAACTCCGTTTGTATTGTTGTTTGACAACGATTTTCAAACGCTGACGGATATTGCTTACAGCTTTAGTGATGATTTTGTCATCGTCCTGTATTCGGCAAAAGGGGATGTTTACCATAACCAGCAACCATAAATGATCGTTCTTTGAGATAGTAAACCTGCGAGGTGACAATAAAACCGGGCTTCCAAAGCCGGCATACAGGGAAATAGAAACAGAGATTTTGCAAAAAAATGTTATCTTTGTTCATGCCAGAAAATGATAAACCGGTGGACTCCGTAAAAAGCATAATCAAAGGCTGTATCCAAAATCGCAAAGCAGATCAGTATCGTCTGTATGCGATGTTTTCCAAGCAAATGTTTGGTGTTTGCCTTCGTTATGCCGCCAGTTACGATGAAGCCCAGGATATCCTGCAGGAAGGGTTTGTCAAGGTGTTTAAAAGCCTTCCATCATTCAGGGGGAAAGGCAGCCTTGAAGGATGGATCAAAAAGATCTTTGTGAATACAGCCATCGAAAAGTTCCGGGCACGGATCTACCATCTCCCACTGGAAGAATTTGCTGATTATGAAGAATATGTGAATCACAATCTGGGATCGCAAGCATTGCATACCAGGGATATCCTTGCTTTTGTGCAAAAACTGCCCATGCAATACCGGATCGTTTTCAACTTGTATGCACTGGAAGGCTATTCACACAAAGAAATCGGAGAAGCACTCCGGATATCTGAGTCCACATCCCGGTCAAATCTTGCCAGAGCCCGGATGCTGCTAAAAGAAAAATTGAACAAAGAAAAAGAGATATTGTACAAAGCAATCTGAGACATCCTTAAAAAAGGACTGACATCCAAGGACAATGCTGATCAATGTCCTGTAACCGAAACATCAAAATGGAACGGCACGATATCGATACACGGATTCTGAATGAACTGGGTGACCTCAGGGTTAATCCCCCTGTAGAAGCGTGGATGGTCATATCCGAAGCCCTCGATAACCGGCGTGGCAGAAGAAAGTTCTTGCCGTTTTTCAGAAAAGCTGCCGCAGCCATTACCATTTTGACTTTGGCTACCTTCTCAATATGGCTCATCATCTCTGATAGCAGGGATGAGCAAGTCAGCCTGTCTGGATTCACCGCACCGGCCAGCCTTCAAACCATAGAACTCGCAGATGTCCTAACAACAGGCATAGCAGCCGGTCAAACAGCTGAAATGAGCCATCTGTATCCTATGACCATGATGTATACCTTAAATGAAGATATTCCGGTATTTGGTGGCTATTCATTTATAAATGGCCTGTACCCCTTATCTGCGGTGCTTTCTTCTGAGACATCTCCACAACTCTATCAACAAAAAGAACCGGCGAGCTCACACACAATCCAGAGCCAGTTTGAACAATCAAGTATCCAGGCCCAAACAACTGAAAGCACAATCTTGTCATACGCTAACAGACCGGCTGCAGGGGTCCGGCTGGGGGCGCATTTTGCCCCGCAGTATAATTACCGCGTCAACAGGGACCATAATGATGTTTTTTTGCAACAAATACCTTTTGAAGCTCTTGAAGATCGCATTCTTACATACAGCTTTGGATTCAATGCCTTCTTTCAGCTATCTGAAAAATGGGCTTTGCAGACAGGTGTTGGGTATACGCAAATGGGCCAGTTTGTCAAAGATATCATTGTTTACAGTCACCCAGGAAACATTCCGCTCTACCGACAAGGAAATACACCCGGCTTTTATTACCATCCACAAACAATCATTACTTCACAGGGGAGTATCCGGTTTTCAGATCCCCATCATTATTTTGCAGATATCCAATCATACCGGGTAATTACCAACAAAAGTGCCATCGACAATATGGAGATCAGAACCCTGATCAAGTCTGATGAAGGGATTACCCAGATGTTTCGCTTCCTTGAAGTACCAGTGGTTTTTCGTTACAATGTGATCAGCAGAAACACGGCTCTGCACCTGAAAGCGGGCCTTTCAGGGAATTATCTGCTGCAAAATGATGTCTTTACCGGCAATAATATTATGCAGCAGTCCATCGGTGAAACCTATGGTGTGAAACAATTTAACCTTGCGGCCATGGGAGGAATTGCCCTGGATATCTCCCTCACGGGCAACCTGACATTTCACCTTGAACCAACAGCACAAATTTTCGTGAATCCTTTGCTGCGCGAAGGTGTTATGACAGGTCGCAGCTTCCCTTACAGTTATTCATTGCAAACCGGAATATCCTACGGTTTCTGATCGGCTGTCAATGGTTTTCTTATTAACGTTAAAATTCCCGTATTTTTTTGCATCAACCGGCTTGCATACGATTATCTTATCCGGAGTGTCAGTTTTGCCATAGTTTTGCCGGAAATTAGATTTTCCCAACCGGCATGAGGTATAGCACCCTGTATTGATCCCCCAACTGCAGAATTTGTTCCACCTCGTCGTCGCGGTAAGCACCAATGACCACCGTGCCAAGATTCATTGCGGCAGCCTGCAGGTGGACGTTCTGGCCGGCATGGCCGATCTCATTGTGAACATAACGTTCGCCGCGTTGTCCGTAGCGAGCCGTTGTGCGCTCAAAAACGGCAGCAAATACCAGCACAGCTCCACCATCAAGGATCATAGACTGACTAAGACAGGCCCTGAACAAAGGTTCTGATACATCTTCATCCCTTAAATACCTGAGGCGATGCCCATCAGGATAATAATGATAGATGCCAATTGGTAACTGGTCTACATTGTTTACAACCACGAACATTTCCAGCGGGAACGTGGCACCGGCAGAGGGCGCAGTGCGAAAACCCCGCTCATTGTTGATGCCCTGTGCCGCCCACAATAGCTGTCCCAGTTCTTCAACAGACAAAGCCTCATCGGTGTATGAGCGAATGGAGCGTCGCAATTGAAGCGCCTCCTCAATACTTACATGACCCTCCCTCAAAGGGTCCGGCAAATCAAAGATTGTTCCAGGTTGCATAGTCGATGGGTTTATTTGTGCTTCATGGGTAATGACCGCATTAAGATTTGGTTCCGGCGTCATACTGCGTGAAACCACTTTGAAAAAAATAGCGGCAATGCCCAACAAAGCAAATACAGCAAAAATGGTTATAAATTTTTTCATGATGATTACATATTTAGTTTCTGTTGCAGGAAGCCTGCATGACAATGCAGGTTAGCACAAACATGCATGCGCTTCATTAAATTATGGAGGGCTCCGGGTTAAACACAATGTGACCTTACCGGAAACCCTCTAACCCCGACATGCTAAGATAACACTTTCAATGCAATTTCACAACCCCGCGGATGTTGTTTGCTGCAGGTGATGTTCGCCAGGAAAAACCAATTTTGTAAATCGGGCTTATGATGAACACTTGCTGAACGGCAACTGTAAGCTAACAGAACTATCCTTAGCCTGCATTATTCACAAAAAGCAAACAAATTGTTGTATCTAATTGATTAAAT